>CAWVUN010000100.1:0-6678 GCA_963932495.1 uncultured bacterium | reverse complement strand
TTCTTTAGGTGGAAATCCTCAAATTTTAGGGTTTGATAAAGGTATTACTTCTTCAATAAAGATAGGCGACAGAACCCAAATTCGCGAATATGCTACTGTACATCGCTCAGGGTTTAAGGGAGGTGTAACTGAAGTTGGGATGGATTGTATTTTGATGGCTTATACTCACGTAGCTCATGATTGCATTATCGGTAACCATGTTGTAATGGTTAACTATACAGGCCTTCCTGGGCATGTTACGGTCGAAGATAGGGCCTTTATATCTGGCTTAGTAGGGATTCATCAATTTGCAAGAATCGGTAAGTTTGCAATGGTTGGTGGGATGGCTGCTGTTAGAAAAGATGTTATTCCGTATTCATTGGTAGAAGGTTATCCTGCTAGATTAGTAGGACTTAACTCGGTAGGGTTAAGGCGCAATGATTTCCCACCTAAAACCCGCACATCCATAAAAAGCGCACTAAGAATGATAAAAGATCCTGAACTAAATGTTTCGCAAGCGGTAGAAAAAATTGAAAGTGAAATTGAAATGATCTCAGAAATTAGATATCTTGTTGACTTCATTAATGCTTCTTCGCGGGGGATAACAAAATAGTGAAAACGGTTCGAGCGGGAGTTGTTGGAGTGGGCAGAATGGGAGAATATCATGTTGGTATTTTATCTGAGATTCCCAATGTAGAAATAATTGGGGTTGTCGACGCAAGCCCTGATAGGGCTTCGTTTATTGCCAAGCAATACAATATTCCGAGTCATTATTCGAATCATCAAGAACTTTTCGGTAAAGTGGACGTTGTTATTGTTTCTGTTCCAACGTCCTTTCATTATCCCGTTGCTAAGGATTTTTTAAGGGCAGGGATTCATGTCTTATTAGAGAAGCCTTGCGCCAATGATCTAGAGCATGCCCGCGATCTGTTTGATACTGCCGCTAAAAATAAAGTTACGCTTCATATAGGCCATATAGAGCGATTCAATGGCGCCGTTCAAGAAATTGATAAGATTGTAACCGACCCTCTTTTTGTTGAATGTAGGAGGATGGGGCCGTTCTCAAACAGAATAAAAGACGATGGTGTCGTTTTGGATATTATGATCCACGACATTGATATTGTCTTAAATCTGATAAAGTCTAAGGTGGTTGAGATCAATGTAACAGGTGCCTCAGTCTTTACAGAGAAAGACGACATAGTTAACGCACAATTGAAGTTTGAAAACGATTGCATTGCTAACATTGTTGCCAGCCGCGCTTCTCAAAATAAGGTGCGAACTCTTGAAGTTACCCAAAAAGATTCGTATGTCCTATTGGATTATACCGATCAAGAAATATATGTTCATAGAAAATCTTCCTCAGAGCATGTTGTTACGAAAGATGCTCTTCGCTATAAGCAAGAATCGCATGTAGAAAGAATTTTTGTTCATAAAGACAATCCCCTGAAATTAGAGATTAAACATTTTTTAGACTGCGCAGCTAATGGTAGTCCGCGCAATGTTGCGGTAGATAACGAATTGTATTCTCTAGAAATCGCATTAGAAATCCTTAATCAGTTTAATAGGCAAAATAAAAACTGATTTCCATTGGGTTAGGAGCTCTTATGGATACCCAGGAACCCAACAATAAAAACCCAATCGGACTTATCGCTGGTATAGGAAACATCCCTCTCCTTTTTGTAAAAAAAGCCGCAGAAAAAGGAATTCCAGTTATTGCAATTGCTCTTTCGAGTTCCGTCGATAAAGTTTTAAAGCCTCTTGTTGAGAAAAGCTATTCAATTGGTATTGGAAAAAGCGATAAAATAGTTCGAGCTTTAAAACAGGAAAATGTTCAAGGATTAATCATGCTCGGCAAGGTGGATAAAAGCATTTTGTTTCAGCCTCAAATATTCGACTTAAGATCTCTTAAACTTTTGAAGAGGGTCGTAACTCACGAAGACAAGTCTGTCCTGGTTGGAGTGATCAGGGAATTAGAAGCTGAAGGTTTTTATGTGTTAGATCAAAAAGAATATTTAGGAGAATTATTTCCGCAAAAAGGAACTTTGACCAAAAAAGAACCTGATGAAAAAGCTATGCAAGATATTAAGTATGGATATCCAATAGCTAAAAAATTAGCGAATATGGAAATAGGACAAACGATAGTGATAAAAAATAAAACCGTTGTCGCTGTGGAGGCGTTAGAAGGCACTGATAAAACGCTTGAAAGAGGATGTTCTTTAGCTAATGGGCAATGCATAGCTGTAAAAGTGAGTCGGACAGGACAAGATTATCGGTATGATGCGCCTGCAGTTGGAAAAAGAACAATTGAGACTCTATTAAAGGGAAAGGCTTCGGCATTGGCTATTGAGGCAGAAATGGTCATGATTTCCGAAATGGAAGAAGTCATTGAAGCGGCTAATTTGGCAGGGTTTCCCATCATAGCTATATAGCGACAATGTTAGAAAAAAAACACATGAATATTTTAATTATAGCGGGGGAAGAGTCGGGCGATCTTCATGGCGGTAATTTAGTAAAAGCCTTAAAAGAAATTCATCCTGAATTGAACTTTAAAGGGATTGGGGGCAATAAAATGAGTCAAGCCGGAGTTGATACCATTTTTGGAATTGAAAATATGGGAACCGTTGGTTTGGCCGAAATATTTGGGAGTCTATTTTTTTACTTTAAATTATATCGTGCGATTGCCGCTGAAATTGCAAAAAAGCAATTTGACGCCGCGATCTTAATCGATTACCCAACTTTAAATTTGATGTTTGCTAAATTATGTTGCCGGGTTAATTGCCCGGTTTTTTTTTTCATAAGCCCGCAAATCTGGGCATGGCGTGCGGGGCGAGTAAAAAAAATTCGTCGAATAATTAAAAAAATGTATGTGGTGTTTCCATTCGAAGAGGCTATTTATAAACAAGCGGACGTTCCCGTAGAGTTTGTAGGACATCCATTTGTAGAAATTGTTAAGCCAAATTTAACCTCTGAAGAAGCCAAGAGAGAGTTTGGACTGGATGCAAAAAAATATACTATTGGTCTATTACCTGGAAGCAGAAAAAATGAAATTGAATTTTTGTTAGAAACTATGCTCCAAGCAACGGAACAACTTCAAGAGAAAATAAAATATTGTCAGTTTATTCTTCCTATAGCCGATTCGATCGACCCCGAACACATAAAAAAAATAATTTCAAAATATTCGGTAGAAATTAAAACAGTTCAAAAAAATAATTATAACGCCATGAATTGTAGCGATTCTTTAATCATAGCTTCTGGATCAGCTACCTTAGAAGCAGGGTTATTGGGAAAACCAATGGTTATAATTTATAAAGTAAAACCTTTAACTTATTGGGTTGGAAAACAGCTAGTGAAAATAAAAAATATTGGCTTAGTCAATATTGTTGCAGGAGAAACAGTCGTTCCTGAACTAATCCAAGATGAGGTAGTACCAGAAAACATTACAAGCCACGTTTTACGTTTTTATAACGAGCCTTTGTATCGAGAGGAAATTCAAAAAAAATTATCTAATATTCACGATTCGCTTGGAGAACCTGGCTTTGCTGTTAAAACTGCTAAAAGCATTTGTAAAGAATTGGGTCTAGGATGTTGAAGAGTTTTTATTTAGAAAAAATATTGACGCTAGTACTGTATGGGGTTTTTATGGTTTGGTGCAAAACTCTGAGGATTGTTGTAAGCGAAGAAAGTAAGAAAAATCTTGAATCCTTAAAAGAAGATTATCTTTTAGCACTCTGGCATAGTCGGATATTTGGATTACTTTATTACTTAAGAGGCCGTCCGAAATTTAATATACTGATTAGCCCCAGTGCCGATGGAGATTTTTTGGCAAACTTAGGGACGTTATTAGGGTATGTGGTAGTCCGCGGTTCTTCTTTTAAGAAAACTGTGCCGGCAACACGTTCAATTTTTAAAGCGTTGCGTAGAAAAGAAGGAGTCGTGATTGTAGCGGATGGGTCGAGAGGTCCGAGGCACAAATTTCAACGAGGATCTTTGATCATAGCTTCTAAAACTGGAAGTGTTCTAGCTCCTATGACTTTCGACACTAATTGGAAAATAGAACTCAATAGTTGGGATAAATTTTTGATTCCTTGGCCGTTTGCTAAATGCGTTATTAGTTTTGGCGAACCTATTTTACTTCCGCAAAATGTCGGAGAAGAGGAAATTCAAAAAAGACAGGTTGATTTAGAAAATAAATTAGATGAATTAACGGTGTGCTGTTACAAAAACTCTCAAAAGTAGTTTTTCCTTGAAAATGTCGCTATTTTGTTAAAATTGTTTTAATTTAATTCATTTTTACCAAAATAAACCCCAAAAACGCTGTAAATAAGCGCTTAAAATTCGAGCAAAAATAAAAAAAATGCGTATTTATAACGCATTTATATGCTAGGTTCAGCCTAAATATAAGTTAGATTTATTTTTAATGCACGTTAAATCATTGAAATTTATGAGCTTTATTGGATTTTTTAGAATTTATGCCTAGGTAAAGACCATGGCATAAAAATTGAATTAAGTTAGTAAGCGTACGTATATCGGGACGTTTTTTTTGTTAAATTTAGATTTCAAATTGTATAATGTCATTTCTCGAAAATGGCGCGATTAATTAAGGTTTTGGAGGCGGGATATTACGTCGGTTCCTCACGAAGAGAGCCATTGCGTTAACCCATCGCAGGTGGATATAAATATCCTAAAAGGAGATGGTTTTTATGAAAAAGGTTGAGGCAATTATTAAGCCTTTCAAATTAGACGAGGTTAAAGACCAATTAAATGAAATCGGAATTAAAGGTATTACCGTTTCCGAGGTAAAGGGATTTGGCCGACAAAAAGGTCATACCGAGCTTTATAGAGGGGCGGAATATGTTGTGGACTTTTTGCCTAAAATTAAATTGGAAATAATCGTTTCCGACTCTCTTGTAGATGACGTAATAAATACGATTATGAAAACCGCGCAAACTGGAAGAATTGGAGATGGAAAAATTTTCGTAACCGACTTAGTAGATATAATTAGAATTAGAACAGGCGAACGTGGAGAGGAAGCAATTTAATCCCCCTCCCTTTTTATTAAAATCATTGATTCATGGTTGAGCCTATATTGGGTTGTTTCCTGATTTTCTAGAGGTTAAAAGTATGGGTAAGTTTGCTAAATAATTTTTTTTCATTTTTATAATAAGGAGGAAGCGCCCCGATGACGCCCAAAGAAGTATTAGATTTTTCGAAAAAAAATGACGTCGATATGGTCGATATTAAATTCGTAGACCTATTGGGTACTTGGCAGCATTTTACTGTCCCGTCAGGTGTATTAGAAGAAAGCCTCTTTGAAGAGGGACTGGGGTTTGATGGTTCCAGTGTCCGAGGTTGGCAGGCTATCAACGCCAGCGATATGTTAGTAATTCCAGACTCGTCTACTGCGATAATGGATCCTTTTACTGAAATTCCTACACTGAGCCTTTTGTGTAATATTGTTGATCCGATAACGAAAGAGAAGTACAGTCGCGATCCAAGAAATATCGCTCAAAAAGCTGAAGCATACTTAAATTCTACTGGAATAGGCGATACAGCATATATTGGGCCGGAAGCTGAGTTTTTTGTTTTTGACGATGTTCGTTATGGTTCTACCCCAAATGAATCGGGTTATTTTGTTGATTCGGTAGAGGCCTCTTGGAATTCCAACAAAGTCGAAGGTCCTAATCTAGCCCATAAGTTAAGACATAAAGAAGGATACTTTCCTGTTTCTCCAGCTGATAGTTTGCAAGATATTAGGTCTGAAATGACGATGTTGATGCAAGATGTTGGAATCACCATGGAATGCCATCACCATGAAGTTGCTACAGCAGGTCAGTGCGAAATAGACATGAAATACGAAAGTCTTGTCAAATGCGCCGATAATTTGATGTGGTACAAATACATTGTAAAGAACGTTGCAAAGCGTCATGGCAAAACGGCTACATTTATGCCTAAGCCAATTTTTGGCGATAATGGTACTGGGATGCACGTTCATCAAAGTATTTGGAAAGGCGGTAACCCGCTTTTCGCTGGAAATGGTTATGCGGGGTTTAGCGAAATGGGCTTGCATTATATTGGTGGTATCTTAAAACATGCTAGAGCAATTTGTGCATTTACGGCTCCAACAACAAACTCTTATAAACGATTGGTTCCGGGTTTCGAAGCTCCTGTAAACTTAGCTTATTCCAGTCGAAACCGTAGCGCGGCAGTCCGTATTCCAATGTATTCTGCTAGTCCTAAAGCGAAGCGCCTAGAATGCAGATTTCCTGATCCCTCGTGTAACGGATATTTGGCCTTCAGTGCTATGTTGATGGCAGGCTTGGATGGTATCGAAAACAAAATCGATCCAGGCGAACCATTGGATAAAGATATTTATGCTTTAGGGCCTGAAGAGTTGGCGAATATCAATACCTTGCCACATTCGTTAGAAGATGCGTTAAAAGCGCTGGAAGAAGATCACGACTTTTTATTAAAAGGCGACGTTTTCACTCAGGATGTAGTGGATACCTGGATTGATTATAAGACCGAAAACGAAATTGCAGAATTACGTTTAAGGCCTCATCCATTGGAATTTACCATGTACTATGACGTCTAAAGTACTAACTTAGATTATGTTTTGAGGGGGACTTCCATCCCCGGAGTTGTTCTTAAAAGCCTCCGCGTTCGCGCGGGGGCTTTCCTTTTTTTTAAAGGAGATTTAAA
>CAWVUN010000099.1:0-6689 GCA_963932495.1 uncultured bacterium | reverse complement strand
AGGCTGCACGGTAGTGTTTGGTTATCCAGGCGGTGCTTCGATGGAAATCCATCAAGCTCTAACCTGCACCAAAAAAATTAGAATGGTGCTTCCTCGTCACGAGCAAGGCGGAGCTTTTGCTGCTTGTGGATATGCACGTGTAACGGGAAAACCGGGAGTTTGTTTGGCTACTTCTGGTCCAGGAGCTACAAACTTGATAACTGGAATTATCGACGCGAAAATGGATTCTATTCCAATGGTTGCGGTTACAGGCCAAGTTCCCATTGCGGTTATTGGGAGCGACGCTTTCCAAGAAACGGATATCGTTGGTGCCACTTACCCATTGGTAAAACATAGCTATCTTATTAAAGATATTAAAGATATTCCACAAGTTGTTCATGAAGCGTTTCACATTGCAGCTAGTGGCAGACCTGGCCCTGTTTTGATAGATATTCCAAAGAATATTCAGCAACAAGAAACCGTTCCCAATTTTAATGTCAAATTTGATTCGGTTAGCTATAACCTTGATCTGGAACCTTCAAAACAACAAGTAAAAAAAGCCGCACACGCTATTATGGAGGCTAAAAGGCCGATCATTTATGCAGGTGGTGGTGTTATTGCAGGGGAAGCTTCCACAGAGTTGAGAAAGTTTGTCAAGGTCACGGGAATTCCTATCACGAACACACTTATGGGGCTTGGTACGTATCCTATGAAAGACCCCCTTTCCCTACAAATGTTGGGAATGCATGGAGCGGTATACGCTAATATTGCAATGAATCAGGCTGATTTGGTCATAGCGTTGGGAGTCCGATTTGACGATCGTGTTACCGGTAAACTATCTGAGTTTTGTAAAAACGCTAAATTTATTCATGCGGATATTGATGCTTCTGAAATCAATAAAAATATTTTAGTGGATATCCCTGTACAAGGCGATGTTAAGCAAACGTTGAAATCGCTTAACGGACTAATTAAATCCAAAAAGAATATTGCGCCGTGGGTAAAGGAAGTTCAAGAGTGGAAAAAGGAGTTTCCTCTTCATTATGAAAAGCATGAAAATGATATCGTTCCTCAACACGTAATTTGTGAGACTCAAAGATTAGCGCATAAGGACGCGATTGTTTCAGTTGGCGTTGGTCAGCATCAGATGTGGGTTGCTCAGTTTTGGCGATTTGACGAGCCGCGACGTTGGTTAAGTTCTTCTGGTCTCGGAGCAATGGGATTTGGGCTGCCGGCGGCAATGGGAGCTCAAGTTGCGCTTCCAAACCGACAAGTCATTAATTTTGAAGGCGACGGTAGCTTTCTCATGAATATTCAAGAGTTACAAACTCTGAAGATAGAGAACATTCCTGTTAAAAACGTCGTCTTGAACAACGCTCATTTAGGGATGGTTGCGCAATGGGAAGACAGGTTTTATAAATCCCTTCGCGGTCATACATTCATTGGTGACGCAAACTTTGCGGAAATAGCTCATGCGTTTGGAATTGCATCTGCCTGTATCACCAAGCCTGAGGAGTTAGAGCCTGCATTAAAGAAAATGCTAAATCACAAAGGGCCATACGTTTTGGATGTTAAATATCCTTATAACACTCAAAGCCGTGGACATGTTATGCCAATGATTCCAGGCGGTCATACTTACCTGGACACCCTCTTGGATGAAAAAAATTCTTTAAGAGAGTATTGGCAGAAAAAAGGTGTTTTGTAAGAAATTATAGGGCGGCGGGCAAAAGCTTATAGAGCTTTTTTGCCCGCGCCCGGTTTTTCCTCTGGCTTATATTCGTTATAGGCCCTTCGTATGTTTTGCTCTAATAAATCTTTTCTTTTCCAGTGACCGTACTTAGTGCTTAATTCTCCGAGAGCCTCTGAAACTATTTCCTCAATGGGTTTACCATCTGATATCATTTTTGTGACGTAATATTTTAAGTCGATAAAATAGTGACGCCATTGAATTATAATGGGTTTAAATCCAATTTCCCCGGTTCCTGGAATTACGATTTCTACATCTAAGTCTTCCATCCAATAAAGATTTTTTATCCAGCTTTCGATTAAGCTTGAAGATAAGTCAGGAAACTCGTTGTTTAATACGAGTCCACCCGTAATGATTGCCTTATGCTCGGGAAGAAAAATAAAGGTATCGCCATTAGTTAAGCTGGGCTCGGCATGTTTGGCTTCTAATAGAAATCCGCCATAAAACAGATCAATCTCTTTTTTGAAGGAGAAGTTGGGCGGGAATAATTTAACAGTATCCCAATCAGGAGTTCCCATGCTCTTAGTTTCTTCTAGATGGCGTTCTCCTTTTCTACCTGCAAGTGCTTTTTGAGCGTTTCTATGGGAAATGATCAAATCCGCGTCCTGGAATACTTGATTAGCAAAAGTGGATTTTCCTAAATAGCTGGTGTTAATCACTGCTTTTATGGGTTGATCGGTTCGTTTTTTTATTTCCGCGAAAACATCTTTTCCATGCTGTGGCGTTCCGCCTGGGTCTATAACGATGACTCCTTTGGGAGTGATGACAAAAGTGGTGTTGTAACTTTTCCCACTATCATCAATAGGGCTGGATACAAAGACGTTTTTGAATACCCGCTGAGTTTTAACTTCGGCACTCGAGTTAGCGGCGAATGAGAAAATAACCATAAATACAAAAAAAAGAACCGAAGCAAATTTCATAACCACCTGAAAATCAAAAATTATTATTAAAACACCGGATTTGAGTCGCGGCTTGATTAAAAAAAGAAATTGGTTTATAAGCATTCTCTAAAGTCAAAGTTTGCTTAGCTTTTCTTTCAGTTTATCGAAAGAAACTGAGAGTGAAGAGATTAGTGAAAACGAGAATCGCGTCTTAGATTTAAAAAAATTAATAAGATGAATAGCTATATTATCATAACCCTGAATCGCGAAAGAAACCTTTTGATGGACAGCTCGAGAAGAGGGGATTAAAATGACAATTGCGTGGTGTTTTTTGACAATAATTGGATAGTTGTAGAGATAACTAGTGGAAACAGAATCTAAAAATAAATACGATTTACTTTTATATCTTCTTGAAAAAGGCGACGCGATGGTTTGCCTAGATGCACGTAAAGAAGAAGTTGACGTTCCGAAGAATCACAAAGGGAATGCTTCCCTCAGTTTAGTTTTGAACTTAAACTTTCGTAGAACGTTAGAAATTTTAGAGGACGGGATATATGCAACCCTGTCTTTCCAAGGGAGACCCTACAAGTGTGTGCTTCCTTTTAATGCGGTTTGGGCTATTTTTGTTCCCTCTTTTCAGGAAGGACAAGTTTGGGAAGATAGTATTCCTGAAGACGTGCAATTTGACCCTAAATTAGTCGCTCCTAGTAAACCTGAAAAACTAGTGCCGACTTTAAAAGCAGTTCCAGACCAAAAAGAAGATCCTGAGGAGACAGAAGAGTCGACTGATGAAAAACCGGTTCTAGTCAAGCGTGATAGAAGCCATTTACGGATTATAAAATAGCCAGTTCTTTGAAAAATAAAAACTTAAAATTTTCTTTTTACAATATCCTACAGATAGTTTAGTATTTATTATCATAATTTAACGATCCACTTTTAGACAGTCAAATTAATGATTAGATATTTCATGGCGGTTTTAGTTTAAATATTAGTAAATTCAGGATAAACCCATAAAAGAAAATGCGTGAATAATGGTGGGCGTAGCTCAGTTGGTAGAGTACTGGATTGTGGCTCCAGTTGTCGCGGGTTCAATCCCCGTCGCTCACCCCATATTATAAGCGCCAGTAGCTCAGCTGGATAGAGTACCGGACTTCGAATCCGATGGTCGCAGGTTCGAATCCTGCCTGGCGCATATAAGATTCCCTACTCAATAGTTGAGTAGGGTGACTTGCTATTTTTCTCGGACTGGGAGATTAGTGGGCTTTGATAAAGTTAATTGGAGAAAAATAATGAACAGCAATACAATTAAAAGATGGAAGGTATTGTCGATAGCTGTATTTTTTATCCTCGCTTTATCTACAAGCCCTGTTTGGGCAGATCAAGTTGGTTCAGCTCATATTTCAGGCGGTCATTACGATGGCCCCTCTCATCATGTGAGTGGAACCGATACAAAAGGTAAGTCCGAAGGCAGCAAATCGAAAAAACACCATAGTGTTTATAGTGGGCATAGCGGAAGCCAAAGTGAACATAGCGAATATAGCCATACGAAGAAGCATTCCGGCTTTAGCAAAGGCGGTACTTGGGGCCGAGGAACTTATAATAAAGGGCACGGAAATTCGCTAAAGCATTCTGAAGGAAGTAAAGGCAAAAAATATGGCGGACATTCCAGCAAAGGTTATGGACATAAAAGCGGTCATGGAGAGAAAAAGTATGGATCTCACTCCCATAGATCTCACTCCCATGGCAAAGACCCATTCGTCCATGTTTTGAAATATAAAGAAGCTTTGGGATTATCTGACGCTCAGGTTACAGCAATAAAGAATCAACAATTTGAGTTCGAAAAAGTTTCAATAAGGTCCAATGCAGATCATAATATCGCACACATGGATCTCGACCGCGTTATTCATTCAGGAAATGTAGATGAAGCCAAAGCGCGTGGGTTAGCTGATAAAATAGCAGAGACCAAAACGCGAAAAATCAAAGCGATGGTGGAAGGTAAATTAGCGGTAGTGCGAATTTTAACCGCTGATCAAAAAAGAATAATTAGTCGGATGTACAATCGACATAATTAGTAGTATAATAACTACATATATAAAACAGATACGGGGCATAGCGCAGCTTGGCTAGCGCACCTGCTTTGGGAGCAGGGGGTCGGAGGTTCAAATCCTCCTGCCCCGACCATATAAAATAAGGGTTTACGGTTGTACGTAAACCCTTATTTTTGTATTTGGCTAGCGATATGACTAGCATTTGATTATAAGCAGGTTATTAGATTGGGATAGGAAAAGTGGCTAGAAAAAATAGTATTTAGAGACAGGTCTCTTCCGATGAGTAACTCTCATACCACAACTACTTCATTAGTTTGTAATGATTGCAAAGACAAACATTAAACTAAAGTTTTCCTTGCTTTAAACCAGCCAATATTACTCCTCATTCTGAGAAGCCGTTCTCCGCTCCGCAGATTCTCTCATCGGCTCAATCGTTATCGATAATTTAACCCCAGAGCAATTGTTAGCAGTTACAGCTCACGAAATGTCTCATTTAAAACTTGGACATTACTATGAAAAATGGGAGTCAATGTTTTTTCTTTGATCGGGCAAATAGCTTTAGGAATGTTAAGTCCACTTGGAGCCTACCTTCCAGTTGATCTAAAGAGACTGAAGTGGATTTAGAAGCCGTAAAATATTTGGCTAAAACGGGCAAGTAAAAAATATTTTATTTCGCTATTGCACTGGATGAAGCGAAATAAATCCCGCTCTGATCCTATTTTTGCTACGCACTCTTATGCCAGTGAAAGAATTCAAAGCATATTAGAATTTGAATTACCGCCATCAAAAAACATTTGATATTTGCTAGAGAAAACCTACCCTTTTACAAATTATTTTTTGGATTGCGTGTCTTTAAATATTTTGTTTAAAACGAAGAATAAATTTAAAAATTTTGACAAACTCGTGGATATTTATAATAATGAAAATGATATTCATTATTATAAATATTTTCTATGCAATACGTTTCTGAATTTTAAAAGCGTGTTTACGATTAAAAAATTGAATAACGAGGTTGCTATGAAATTTTTTTTTAGTTTAATTTCTATAAATATTTTATTTATTTTAAGTTCCCATCTTGCAATTTCAAATGAGAACTTAAAATTAGGATTTCTTGTAATCGCAGAAGATAGAGGAAGCCTGGGGAATAAAGATACTCGAAATCTTTTTAAAAGTTTTTCTAAAGAATATACAGCTGACCTAGTTTTTATAGGAAGAAAATACAACGGTATTGATAGTGAATACTCAGATCAAATAAAAAATTCGTTTTTAAAGTTTAATTCAGAAAAAATTTCAAAAATTATAGTTCTACCTCTTTTTCTTTCTAGTTCAAATCATATTTTAAAAAAAATAAAAAGTAATTTGTCTGCATACAATAATGATAACTATGAAATCGAGTGGATTTCTACCATGTCTAAAAACTATATGATTGCGCAAATACTTCTTGACAGGGTTAATTCAATAAGTCGAGATCCAGAAAATGAGAGATTGGTTGTCCTTGGGATGGGAGCGGTAGATGAGGATAGCGAAAAATTAATAAGGAGAGAATACGAACATTTGATTGA
Organism: uncultured bacterium; assembly: GCA_963932495.1. GTDB lineage: Bacteria > Nitrospinota > Nitrospinia > Nitrospinales > JAJDAT01 > JAJDAT01. Next base: position 475 of record CAWVUN010000099.1, on the reverse strand, counting down.
ATATGTTCAATTACGTAAAAACTTTAAAGATGTCCAGGTAGGTATTTATTACGACTACGGTGTTGAGAGAAAACTTCGAAATAAGAAAAATAAAGAGGTAGACGATATTGTTATTAGGACGGCGGCCAAAAAAGGAAAAGCACTATTAATTCCATTTTTAATTGGTCCAAAATACTCGCATTTCATGTCTATGACTTATTGGATAAAAAATAAATTTGACGAATTTGATATTAAGTTAAGCCGTGAGGATATTATTAAACATCCCAATATCTCTATTTGGATGAAAAAAATGGCTAATATAAAAACGTTTAACGAGAAAAGTCTGGTCGGTATTGTTGTTATGGCTCATGGTGCTACGGTTCCTTATAATACAGCTTTAGAAAAAGTAATTAAGCCCTTGAGAAAAAAGTATCCAGTAGAAATGGCTTATGGAATGGGAGATTCATTTGCAATACAAGATGCTATTACAACTTTA
>CAWVUN010000098.1:0-6724 GCA_963932495.1 uncultured bacterium | reverse complement strand
TAGAAATAATAAAACTATCTTCACTTGTAAGTTTTCGAATAAGCTTAACGTCTTCCGATTTTGAGGCAAAAGAAAGGGCGAAGTGTTTAATCCCCATATCTTTGGCAATTTTGATAGCTGCTTTATCTTTTTGGGAAAGCGGTTCCATCAAAATCGGACGATTTACAGATACAGCCTTATTACTTCCCATTATTCCTTCCGTTACTACTTTAGCTTTTAAATGTCCTGATTTTTTATCGATAACCTGAACTAGAACGCTATTGAAGTCTATTGCGATTAAATCGGAAACCTCAATTTGGTCCACGGCAACAGAGGGGAAAAAAGTGATTTGTTGAGCGTTCCCAGGCATTTTCTTATCGAAGATATTTAGATAACTTCCTTCGGAAAGAAAAACTTGCCCGCCAATTACTTTTCCCGTTCTAACTTGCGCCCCTTCAGTATCTATACATATACTTTTTGGAGTGGCTTTTTGAATTAGTTCTATAACATCTGGCAATTGATTGATTGCCGTATGGGATAAGTTAATACGTAGTATATTTACAGGGAGGTCATTTAAACGTTCTAACACCGTCTTCTTAAGAGAAGCGGGTCCAAGGGTACAAAGAATTTCCAAACTCATAAATTTATGAACACTTCAAAAAAAGGGAAGAGATATTTGTAGACTAAAAAAATTAGCGGTTATGTTTGAGGTAATTACTAGAAATTATTTAATCAATTCATCCACAGTTTTATGTGATCTAGCAATTGATACACGCTTTCATCGATATCTTGATTATCAGTATTAATTACTAAATCGGGATTTTCAGGTTTTTCATAAATATTTTTTTTAGAAAAACCAATTAAGTTGTCTATTTTACCTTCCATGCTTTTACGATACAACCCTTTGCTATCTCTTTTAATTAATACACCCAAGGTTGTTTCAATATAGATCTCAAAAAAAGTATTTCCTATCCTTTTACGCGCATTTTCCCTGGATAACTTGTAAGGAGAAATAATAGGCACAATGATGACATCATGGTTTGGCATTTTTTTTACGCACAATTCAGAAATTAAACGATTATTTTCCTTGATATCTTCCTCCGAAAAGGAAAGGTGCTTGTGAAGGCTACCTCTAATCGCGTCTCCATCAAGTATTAATGGTGTTAACTGATTTTTCTGCAATTGATCCGCAGTTTTCTCTGAAATGGTTGTTTTACCAGCACCCGACATGCCGGTAAACCATAATACTAGTGATGATTTTGCCATATTTAGTCTGATTATCCTTTAAGTTTTGCCTGCCACTCTGGTTCTTGCCCATAATTCATTTGTTCCATTAAATCTCCACATATTTCTTGAAATTGTCTAGTGGTTGTTTGTGACCAGTCGCTCCATTTAGGAAAAGTATTTTTTCTAGATTCATGAAATTTAGTACTTTGTAACTCGCCATCATATTTATAGTTTGATTTTGTTCCGTCTGGAAATAAAGTTAAATATTCTAATAAATTAGTCATCTCTTCTAAATGCCTGGAACGATCAAAAAGCTTTTCATATTTTATTATTTTAGCGTTCGAGTTTTTTTTTAAAGTTTCCAAGGTATGTTCTAAGTGCTTTTGCCAGTACCAACATAGCTTTTGAAATCGAGAGAACGAGTCCCATTGGTCTTTAAAAGGATCATTGGAGCATTTTTTTGCAGAAGGTCTGCTTCCTGGGAAAAATTGAACGGGATCTCCGACAGAATAGGGTGCAAAATAACCGTTACTCGCAGACCGAACCCAATCGCGACCATCACGAATTATAAATAATGTTTTTGAGTTAGGAAATACTATTGGAATTATGTCTATTAGCCCAACAATTTGTAAGTTGCATTCTGCGTAAATTGAGCTTTCAACTCCAGCTAAAAAGTGGTTTCTAAAATCAAATAGAGTTTGAGTTGCTTTAGCATCGGAAATTTTTCCCATTTGTCTAGCGGCAGAAAGTCCTCTTGGATTGCCTAAAGGCGTAATTTTGCCCAAAGTCATGTTAAATAATCCAAAATCCCTTAATTTCTGGGCAAACTGAGAATAATTTGTCTTAAAGTCTATGATAACGGAATCAAGTCGCCAAACATCGGGCTCTTGATCCGAATAACAATTAGGAATTGCTAGTTGAATAAGTTCAGAAATAAAACGAGTGGCAGTCCTTCCAGCAGAAGTGACAAAAATACACGGTTTATTAATTGGGACTATGGACATTTGTGTTGGGAAGAAAATTTGATAAATTTATAACCCTAGGGATGCTAATATAAAATTGGAATCAAGGGAAAAACTTAATAATGTCATAAGAGACAATATCTTGAAGAAAAAATTTTAACAAAATATTAACTATTACTCAAATTATTAAGCTGAGCTTAATTCGAATTATTAATTGCAATTAGTTTAAATAACAAGCTCTGGAGGAAACTTTAAATACTCAATTTTTTGCTAAAAATGAAGTTAAAGATAAAGTTTTGAGTTACCATAATTGCATTTTATATTCATCAAGCTAGTTCAGATAGCCTTTTTTATGAAATTTAGCGTTAAAATTACGAAAGAACGTTGATATCCCAAGCTAATTGGATATAATAGTAAATCTTTTAAAAACCCACATAGGTAAGCGATAGATATGAGTATCGACGAAAAAGAACTTGAAGAATCTATGCCCACAACTGAACTGGATTGGACGGACGATGCCATTGCCAGAATGAAAAACGTTCCTTTTTTTGTAAGAAAAGGGGTTGTGAGGGGGATTGAACAATATGCAAAAGATACAGGAGTTGCCGTAGTAAACGATGAAGTAGTATCACGCGCTCGACAAGAGAGAGAAGGTGCTGCTATTAGGCAAAGACGAGATGAACAGAAACAGACTACGACTGCTTCGGGAGCGAATGGTGATAAACCGGTTAAAAGACAATATGTCAACTTTGCTTTTTATAAATTAGATCCTGCCTTTAGAAGATTACCGCAAGCGGAACAAGATAAAGCGAAAAGAGAATACTTAGAAGTGTTGGAAGAATATGATGACAATAAAGATATGATTATTCTCAGTTATTCAATGGTGGGTATTCGATCTGATACAGATATCATGCTGTGGAGAATTTCTTATGAGTTGGAAATGTTCCAAAAGATGACAACAGATCTTTATAAAACGGGTTTAGGTAAATATCTTATTCAAACTCATCACTATCTTTCAATGACTAAACGGTCTACGTATCTTGATGTTCTTAATCCAGAGCATGAAGAAGATAGGACTCATATAATCCCAGGTAAAGCCAAGTATTTGTTCATTTATCCATTCACTAAAAAGAGAGAATGGTATTTGCTAACAAAGCATACTCGCCAGGGAATTATGGATGAACATATTTTTATCGGAAATAAATTTCCGTCTGTTAAATTAAACACTAGCTATTCTTTTGGTATTGACGATCACGAATTTATCGTTGCCTTCGAGTGTGATTATCCAGATGATTTCTTGGATCTCGTTCAGGAATTAAGAGAAACAGAAGGCAGTCGTTATGTAGAAAACGATCTTCCGATTTTTACTTGCATTGCCATGTCGTTAGAAGACGCTATAAATAGCTTAGGTATCTAGTCGACTCTTAGTTTTTTTGAAATGAATAGATTTATGCCCGCGCCCATTCGGCGCGGGTTTTTTTTTGTAAATTAATAATCTTGATAGTTTTTTTAACGTTTTTGGGTTGTTATCATGAATATAAAAGTAGATAAGATGTTATTAGACAGTATTTTAATTGTTGACGATATTTTCAGCTGATTTGGCATTTTTCATAGAACTCTGCAACCAGAGGGGTTTAAAGTTTATATTTCGTCTTCTGGGCTGGTAGCTGTATATTTTTAGAAAATAATACTCCTGATTTAATGCTTTTAGATGTAATTATGCATGGGATCGATGGATTTGAAACTTGCGAGAAAATTAAAGAGAATGAAAGAACAAAAAATATTCCAATTCACAGTTTTAATTTGTCTATCTAATCCATCCTGGTTGATTTTAATTTTTTAGATATTTTATACTGCCTCAACCGATAACGGTAATAGTTTTAGTATGATGTGTCCGCGATGGGACCTGCTTCTTTAGCTACTTGCTTTGCCTGTTTAGCATTGTCCTGTGCGTAAGGTCCATCAGGAAAACCTGGACCAGGGTAAGCAAAAGCAGCGGCGTTGGCTTGTTTCGCCAATGGCATATAATTAGGGGCCGCTTTGGTTAGGGATGCGTTGATAGCCATTGTGATTAAATTAATAATGGGGTCTCCACCTGAGGAGTTTTGTGGAACGCATACTCTGCTTTGTTTTTCTCGCCATAGTTCCTCGCCCATTTTTCCGCTTTTTAAAACATAAGTAAGTTCGACGGTTACTTGCGTAGATAAGATTACGTATTGTGAGTCCCAACGATTTATTATGACATAAAGAGCAGCATCGGCTCCGAAAAGGGAGCAAAGCTTTTAGGTAGAAGCTGCATGAACCATATCGGCATCAGAGAGTCAATCGTCTTCCAGGATTATTTTCACCAAGTTTAATAGAAAAAATGGATAAAAAGATATAAATAAACGAAAAAATAATTAGCGGGATTATTAATCTAGGCAAAGGAATTATTGTTTCTGAAACTTTTAAAATTTTATAAATTATCCAGGGTTATCTACCTACTTCCTTAAAAAATCAACCCGTTTCTAAAGCAATAAAACCACCCAAGCAAAAGCGATTCCAATTATTGCTCCAGAAGTTCCATAAATTTTTTTGGAATAGTAAACCTTATTCAAACGCCAAGGAAGTGCCCCAATAGCAAAAAAATCGGAACGCCTCGCATTCAAGATTTAGTCAAGCCAAAATAAATTTTTTTCTCGTTTTGAGCCAATACCAAATGAGCGGTAGCCTTCAGAAAGGGCATGACCATCCCGATGCTTCCAAAAATCATATGAAATCCTAAAGAAAAGGCCGTTTGAAATCGAGCTGCTAAAATATAAGTCATCATTAACCAAGTATTATTTTAATAAGTATATAATCTTTAAGATTTTTCTAAATCTAACTCAATAGATTTGTTGTAATCTTTAGAGTGAATTTTTCTAACTGTCAAAAAATAAAAAATATTGAGAATAGGCTCGAATGAATTATACAGACTTATTAGGTTTTATAGCGGGTTGTTTAACAACCGCGGCTTTTGTGCCACAAGTTTTAAAAACCTGGAAAACTAAATCGACTCAAGATCTTTCTTTAGGAATGTGGAGTGCTTTCTGTTTCGGTGTATTATGCTGGCTAATTTATGGGTTTATGCTCGAATCATACCCTATTATTGTTACCAATTTCGTGACTTTATTTTTGGCGGGAACGATTTTATTTTTTAAATTAAAACATAAGTAAATTTGCAGCACAGAGGATATATGTTTAAGAATAGTGGGATTGATTGAAACTTGGATATAGTTTTATTGATTAAATTGATTTTATTGTGATTAAAGGAATTATATTTGAAAAAACTATTTTGTTTTGGATTTGGGTTTTCCGCACAGGGATTGGCGAGTGTATTATCTCCTTTGGGATGGAAAGTTGGAGGAACGTCTAGAAAAGAAGGGAAACGCAGTAAATTATCTCAGAAAGGATGGGACGTATTCATCTTTGATGGAGACTCGAAAAAAACGGAACTACCGGATTTTTTTTGGAACGCTTCTCATCTTTTGATTTCGATCCCGCCTAAACAGACCGACTATGTATTGGATAATTTTTTATCAGAAATATTGAAAAAAAATGATTGGCAATGGGTTGGTTACCTCTCGACCACAGGGGTTTATGGCGATAAGAATGGAGAATTAGTTGATGAAGAATCAGATTTAAATCCTTCAATAGATAGAGCTAAAAGAAGGTTAGATGCCGAGAATAAATGGCGAGCCTTATTTACTGAACATAAATTACCAATTCATATTTTCCGCTGTGTAGGTATATATGGACCAGGAAGAAATCCCTTGAAAACAGTTCGAGACGGTTATGGGAAAAGAATTGATAAACCTGGTTACAAATTTTCGCGAGTTCACGTTGAGGATTTAGCGACTGTCTTGCATGCATCAATACAGAAGCCAAACCCAGGGTCGATATACAATGTTTGCGATGATCTCCCTATTGAGTCGCGTCATGTTACCGAATATGCATGCGAATTATTAGGGATCAAATTACCACAGTTGATTCCTTTTGAAGAAGCGAATTTATCTGATATGGCTAAGAGTTTTTACCTAGATAGAAAAAGGATATCTAATCATAAGATAAAAGAAGAACTCGGCGTTTGCTTAAAGTATCCTGACTACAAAATCGGTTTAAAAGCACTGATGCGGGAGTAGTAGTTTTCGTTGATAGTTAGTTTCTCGATTAGGATTATTATAAGTTGCTCTACGGGTTCATTCTTCTGCTACAAAATTTTAGAAAACGTATTATTGATATAGATCAATTCTGTCGTTGAATGTTTGGATAGGGATACTAATTTGGCATCACTTTTTTAACGACTGTTCGTGATTTGGAGATTATTCCGTAGCAAGATACTAAGTGCTTTGCCATCGTTGATTTGAACTCCTTGTTCCTTTATATTATTAATTATCCGAAATTAATATGTATTGGATGTTCTAAAGAATATTCCAAAGTCTTTTACTTAGTATCAGGTATTACCCTTTTGACAATTTGAGTTCCACGTTGAGATATCTCAGTTATTCCCCCAGACCTTTTTTATTCTAAAAAATATT
>CAWVUN010000097.1:0-6731 GCA_963932495.1 uncultured bacterium | reverse complement strand
CATCTGCAAAAGAAGAAACTGGTGAGTCTTTTCCCTATATAATTAGACGAAGCGTCGAGAAATTATAATCATCAGTTGATGATGACTTTAGGAGAGCAAGATTAGAGGAAACTGAACCTCGTTGAAGAAGCCCTTGACAGTTTTGATGTTGACGAATTCTGAATTTGTAAGGAATGTGAGGAAGGAATTCCTGAAGCTCGTCTAAACATTGTTCCTTTCGCTAAGTATTGTGTTGAATGCTTAGAAAAAGTTTAAAGAGAACAGACTGCAGATAAGCATAACTCTAAATTGTAAGCTGATCATTCTAAGATCAAATTAGCTGGAGTTGATTTGACTTCGAATTATAGTAGCTTATTCGAATCGATTAATTGAAAGGATTGAGCCAAGCCGTGTCTATTAAAATTTTGTTTACTTTTTTGATCTACGCCATTTATTGCGTTTATTTTGCTTTTTTGAATCCTCAAGAAATGGATATTCGAATAAACAAAGACCTTACCATTCACGTTCCTAGAGTTGTTTTTCTTCTATATTCTGTCCTAGCTGGTGTTTTGATAACTACTTTGTTTAGTTGGACCAGTGGTTTTAAGAGGTTTTTTTCCGAAAGAAAAGTGCGTAAAGGGTTTCAAAAAGAAATCGACGATCGTGTTAAGGGAGACCAAGTTTTTCAAAAAGCTGAAAATGCGTTTGCGGCAGGAAGATACGATAAGGCTCAAGATAGTTTGGCGAGATTATTAGGCGAACAACCTAATCACGTAGGTGCTTTGCTTCATATGGGATTGATTAAGCAAAAAGAAGGGAAAAATGACGAAGCGATGGAATACCATTTAAGAGCCGCAGAACATGCTCCAGATAATATAAGAGTATTATCCAGCTTAGCTGATGAGTATTTGGAAGCAGGAAATAGCGAGCAAGCAATGGTAGTTTTAAAGAAAATTCGAGACTTTGACCGCACATCTTTAACACCCCTTTACAAGATGCGAGATTATTATTTCGAGCGGGAGGATTGGGATAAGGCCTACTCAACGCAAAAAGCAGTTTTGCCGCTAATTAGAAATAAAGAAGAACTTATCAACGAACAAAAGCGTTATGGGAATATTATTTATTTAAAGGGTGTGGATCTTTATAAAAAAGGGCAAGTTGAACAAGCTTTATCGGAGTTTAAAAAGTGCATGAAAGAGGCTCCTGGGTTTGGACCGCCTTATATTTTTCTCGGCGATATTCAGAAGCATGGCGGTAACGAAAAAACGGCTGTGAAAACTTGGAAAGCTGGTTTTGAAAACGCTCGTTCGCATGTTTGTTTGGATCGGGTTCAAAAGCTATACCAAGGAACGGATAAGTCTAAGGAAATAATTAAGATTTACAAAGAAGCTATAGCCAATTCTGTTGGAAAAGAGAAAGAGGATTTAGCTCTAATTCTAGGTTTAAAGTTATTGGATCAAGGTGAAATTGAGGAAGCGATAAAAACGCTTTCTAATGATTCTGAAAACTGCTCTCTAGTTCATAATATTCTTTTGGCAAAAGTTTATCAAAAGAAAGAGGACAAGGAAGAAGCAGAAAAGTTGGATGAAATGATCTTTAATTTGGCAAAGGATTCGATTGCTGAATTGGCTGGGATGGCTAAAAATAACAATCAAATCAATCTAGAGAAATAATTTAACTCTAGATTGATGGTATAGGCAATTTGATTATTGTCTAATGGGGAAGAGATTTTCCATTATTCTTGAGTTATTTGACGTACAAGAAGATGTTTGCTTCCTTTACTGAAAAGGGTTGCCGAAAAAACTTTGCCATTAGAGATTACAAACTTAAGGCCTAATTTAGAATAGCTGGGTACATTTGATCATACGGAATTTGGAAGGCCATAAACTTCAAATAGCTTTTTATATTCGCTTTCTAGAGTCAACCCGGAAGCAAACTTCCCTTTAAAAATTTTCGACGCTTCAATCACTTCTATTTTTTTCGTTCCACTAATAACGTGAAGAAGAACTTCCCCTGAGAACTTCAAAGAAATGCTATCTGAGTCTAAGCCTGTTCCTCGGGTCGAAGTAAGAATTTCTTGTGGTCCAAGTAGTTTAATAACTTCATTTTAATTGCATTCCAACTTTTATGTTTTAGCCTAATACTAGTTTTGGTTCCGCCGCGGAAACTGAAGCGTAGGCTAAAACAAGAAGAACAAAAACTGTTTTAAGCATTTTCATAAAAAACTCCCCCCATATAATTTCTGTAACTAACACAATTTATAATCTAATAATAAATGATTTTGATAATTTATTTTCTGCTATTTGTCAAAATGGCTAAAGCAATTCTAAATTATTAGAGTTCTAACGTAAGTTCCCCCCCGAAGCCTGCACGATTTTTTATTATATAGATTACAAGATTTAAACGAAAACAATGTTCTTTGATTACCCACCTCTATTTTTTATTTTTACGTAACCAAGTTCCATAACTTATCTTCTTAACGTATTGCAACTTCTAAAATGAATGACGAGCTAACTCTAGTAATAAGGTTGTTCGCAGCGAGGTGGGTAAATACCCCCCCCTCATATAACCGCTGAATATTGGCGTCTACTTATAAGCTGTTTTATTAGGTGGTTGAGAGTTATTCAATTAGGTTAAATTTTTTTTGGTATTTGATTTAAAAATTGGCGTTCGGAGTATTTACGTAAAAGTTCTAGTTTTTTAATAAGATTGTTCTATTAAACGGGTTTTATCTTTTTGGGTAGAACGAATTCTTTTCCTGTGGGAGCTTTAGTTTGATCAAAATATAACTAATTGATAATTAAGCTCTAAGTTAATAGCTATGGAGTTTTTCAAAAAGTGCCAAATTTATTTATTCAAAAACCTAATTAAAAATAGCTTTTTTTTATTAGGTTGAAATAATAAAAAATATTTAGATTAAGTGGGTAAGAATATTTTTTGACGAAAATTTGTTGTAATTTATATAAAATAGGGTATAAAGGATATATCTAAAATAAATTTTCGAGATGAAGGCCATATGGACTCAGTTTTGTTTGGCGAATCTTTTTTGCTTGCCCGGTTTCGTGAGTTTTACCACGAAGTAATTCGCCAAAAAAGAATTATCCACGTTGGTTTGGTTTCTATGAAGCCAATTCCTAGCGGTGAAGAAGGCTTAGAATCTGGATCTAATCCAGTCAATCAGGTATGGAAGGAGCTTTTGCTTTTATTGGAGAAGCAAGAAGTTACCGCTGGCCGTGTTGGGGGAGATTATATTCTAGAGACATACAAAGAAGCTCAGTTTGTTATGGCTGCTTTGTCTGATGAAACCTTCTTAAATATGAAGCTTGATGGAAAAGATTGGGAAGGGAAGGAACAATGGCAGTCGAACTTGTTAGAGATAAAGCTGTTTAATTCTCATGCGGCTGGAGATATATTTTTTGAAAAGCTTGATCAGATATTAAAATATCGAGACCCATTGAACGCCGAATTGGCAAAAGTATTTTTGATGGCCTTAGCTCTCGATTTTAAAGGAAAATATCGTGATCGTGATGAAGAAGGGAAAATTGAATTTTATCGCCGAGAGTTATTCCATTTTATTTATCAGCGCGATCCAGACATTTTAAGCCATGATCACCATTTTTGTAATCAAGCATATGAGCACAATATGGAAGAGTCTGCTTCTTTAAGGCTAAGAAATCCATTTTTGTGGGCATGGATTTTTGGCGGATTGGTCTTACTTGCCTTTATTTTGTCGCATTTTGTTTGGGACTTTTTGGTCATAGAATTAGACGAAGTTATACAGTCAATTTTGGAAGAAGCTTAAGCGATGAGCATGCGATTACTTAACGATATTTATTATTTGATTTCCCCGTACGTGGGGTATTTTTTGTACACAGTTTTATTCTTTGGGATAGTAATCGCAGGTTTTGTAATTGCTAAGAAAACGACGGAAAAGAAATCTGGGAAAGAAAAAGAGGCGTCTCCAGAAGCATCCAAATCATTAGCCCAAAAAAAAGCAACGGTATCACGATCTAGTATTCGGCGTTCATTTCGGCGGGCAATGGGTAAGCTAAAAGCCAATGTTTTTGGCGGTAACTACCAATATAAAGTTCCTTGGATTATGGTTTTGGGACAAAGAGGATCTGGGAAGTCTACTCTCTTAGCTCATACAGGTTTAAACTTATCTATGGGGCGTCCTGAAGCTGAGACCATGGGGAGTAGGGATGGGTGTAATTGGTGGTTTTTTGACGAAGGCATCATGTTGGATATTGATGGTGAGCTGGTTCTTCGTCGGGATGGCAGAAGCCATGATACGAGGGGTTGGCAAACGATATTAGGTTCGCTTTTAAAACATCGGTCTCAACGGCCAATTGACGGAGTCGTGCTTACGATTCCTGCTTCTGAACTTTTTGGCTCTGAAAAATCTGAAGCAGATAGGTCTATTAAGGCAGGCGAAAAATCTTCTCAAATATTTGACAGGTTATACCAAGCCCAGAAGGTATTGGGGATTAGATTTCCTGTATATATTGTAGTTACAAAATGCGACACCATACCTGGATTTAAAAGCTTTTGTGGCGAGCTTCCACAACGGATGAGTAGTGATATTTTTGGTTGGTCTAGCCCCTATACTCTAGAAACCTCTTATTCTCCGAATTGGATAGAGGAAGCTTTTCAAAGTTTATTTAATAATCTACGCCAAACCCAAATTGAAGTAGTCGTTGATGGAATTCATGTAGATGATGGAGATAGTTTTTTTAAGTTTCCATCTGAATTTAAATCGATGTTGGAACCATTAAGAACTTATTTCAATAATATATTTAAGCAAAGCGTTTTCCACGAGCCTTTTATTTTAAGAGGGTTGTATTTTTGTGGCGACGGGAATGGGGAGGAAGCCCAATCTGTTTATACCGGTTTTGAAGAAGTGGGAGAGGACCAACAGCATGCGCTAGAGGATGACCACAAAGAGAAGGGTATTTTCTTTTTGAAAGATCTTTTTCAAAAGAAAATTTTTCCTGAGTTTCGTTTGGCTCGCCCCACTGCAAAAATCTTTCAATGGAGGAGTAAAGTAACGTGGGTATTGCGTGTTGCTTCGGTAGTTTTTGTTGGAGTTTGGTTTGTTGGTATTTTAGCAAGTTACGATCGCCTGCAAGATAATAAGAAAGAACTCCTTCCCGTATTAAAGGATATTCAAACCAACTTAACAGAACTAAAAATAGGAGGTGGTTCAGATGAAGAATCTGAACGCGACTTTTTTGATAAAAGTGCTAGAAACCTTTTACAGGGAATGACTGAAATAGGCTCTAGTAGCTTTTTTTCTATTTTTATCCCAAGTTCTTGGACAGGAACATTCGACGAACAAGTTCAAAAAACTATGGCTTTGGCTTACGACAAAATCATTTTAAAGTCGATCTTTTTTGGATTGCAGGTCAAGTTGGGAAAAATTATTGAGCAGAGCGATGAGTTGTATTTTCAGAGTAAAGTCAAATTTGACGGTAACTTTGACCTCTGGGAAAAATCCCCAGAGTTTATTCAATTAACAGCTTTGATTGCTGGCTTAGAAGAGTATTGGAAAAATATTCAGAGATACAATGATTTGAGTAATACTCAGAACTTGAAAGACTTGGGAAAGATAATCAAATACCTCTTTGGTATACAACTACAAGATGGTTTCTATAAGAATGCTTTGTTTTATCATAAGGCGTTGAGTAAGGTTGAATACACGGAACTTCATCCAGATGTCGATAAATTTTTAGTTACAATTCCAAAAATAAGACTTGTTGCAATAAGCTTGTATTCCAAAATTTTTGATTCCAATCCGCTTTTAAAAGATGTTAAAGAATTTTCATATTTTATTGACCAAATTCAGTCTACAGATAATGTTAATCAAAGTGCAGGATATAAAGAAGAGTCGTTTAGGGATTTATTGGTAAATATCGAAAGAATGGAAACTCTTTTAAATAAGCCAGAGTTTGCTTGGCTGTCTGAGAAACGTTTGGATTTGGGGCCTAAGTTTGAAAAAGTAATGTCGGATATTGGCTCTTCGACATTTTTAGGAATTAATCTAAAAAGTGACCTTGAAGGAACCGGACAAGATCAATTTCTAAAATTAAAAAATGAATTGAACTCTCAAGAGACGTCGCTTACTGGCCCTATATTAGATAAAAGTGGCGAGCAAAAATCAATGAGTTTGTCGCCGCAAGTTTTACAGCTAGAAAAAGCCATGAAGAAGTTTTTATCACAGAAATTTATGGCTCCAGTAATAGATAGAAAAGAAATGATTGTTGATCTTGACCCTAATACCCAAATTCTCTGGGATACTAATTTATTGGAATCGGCGATAAGTCTCTATAAGGGATTTCAAGAATTTAAATCGGTAGATTTGCCAACTTTTCCAGAGCCTCTTCGACTACAGATACAAAGACTGGCAATGGAACGTTTAGCGGATAATCTTTTGCAACGTATTGCAGAATCTCAGGATATGAGAGAAGTTCAATCTGATGAATTGACATTTGTTAGGCAGGAAGACGATCTAAGTCTAGAGATTAAAAACTTTCGAGATAGCTCTGTTTATTTAGGGCAGTTAACTGATATTTTTAATACATTAGATTATGTCAATGCTTCTTGGATGCTTTCAGAGCTTCTATCTTCTCATGCCTATGTTGTTTTGTCTGCGGTTGATAGATTACTAGATGAAGAAAACTTATATAAATATAAGGAAGACGATTTTAAGTGGTGGGATGGAAGCCTTGAAGTATCTTACGCGTCTTTTGAGG
>CAWVUN010000096.1:0-6736 GCA_963932495.1 uncultured bacterium | reverse complement strand
ATGGTGGTGTCTCCTTTGTTTGAATTGCTTTTTTCATCGAAAACAATTTTACAACAAAGGGTGCCCTGCCTACTCACTCCTCATACTCCAGAAACCAACATAACTCCTTATTTGATAGGGTTTATTTAGAAGGTGGTATAGGAGGAGGAGTAAACAAAAACATGCAAACTACTTTTGTTTCTGTACCAGGTTCTACTATTGTAGAGTTTAAAGTATATTAGCCTGGGTCTTATGTATTAGTAGACCATAGTATATTTCGAGTCGCTAAAGGAGCCATCGGTCACTTAATTGTTGATGGGGAAAAAGATCCCAAAACCATCGAACAAGGTAAACTCTTCAATTAATTATATCAAATGCAGGCTATAACTTTCGGCAACAAGCATATAAAAAAGACATTAAAATTTAATATATTGACGATTAATTTAATCTGGTCATTTGTTTTTTTAATCACTGTTAATTTGGCTATTTCCTTTACCGATGACGGTAAGTTGCACCCCTGGGGGTATGAAGGCTTTACAGGACCTGATCATTGGGGCTAAATCGAAAGGCACATGAAAAACATATCATGTGCCACTCAGGAGTAAATCAATCTTCCGTAAATATCAGTCATGTTCCTGGGGTGAAGCTATACAATCTTAAGTATAATTATTTAAAAGCTCCTATTAGAATGATTAACAACACTCATACAATTCATTTGAGTTATCATCCAGGAAGCTATGCTAATTTGGGCAATAAAAGGTTTCAGTTAGTTCAATTTCATTTCCATCGGCCCAGCGAGCATTTAGTCGATGGGGCCCCTTATCCTATGGAAATTTCTCTTGTGCATAAAACACCAGGTCATCAATATGTCTTAATCAGAGTTTTTATTCAGGAGGGAAAATACAACCCAGAAATTCAAAAAATATGGAACCAAATACCAACTGAAAAAAATATAGAGTTTAATTATGAGAATGAACTCATCAATTTGGAAAATTTAATCCCGAAAACCAAAGAATACTTTCACTATAATGGTTCTCTAACAACACCACTATGTAGCGAAAACTTAAGCTGGTTTCTACTGGAAACACCCATTGAAATTTCTAAAGAGCAAATATTACATTTTGTAAAAATTTATCAAGCATAACTCCTGACCAGTCCAAAGTCTCAATCATAGAATCATGCTCAAAATTAAATAATTTAAACTCTTTTTAGACCAGATAGATTTGATCCGGTATTATTTATTCTATTTCATCAAATAAGCTTAAATATTTCGCTAAATATTTTAACTACTATCCTAATAAAATGAATAATATAAAGTTAATTTTTATAATTACGCTACTATTAAACGTTTCCTTTACATTTCATACTTCATTAGCAGTTGGGTCCGATGATACACATAACCATCATCACTCACATTTGAAGGGAGTAGGTCCTTCAGAAGCTCCACATCTCCATACTTACGACAAAAGCTTAATATCCAAAGTTTCTGAAATCTCAAAAAGGTCTAACGATATACCAAAACCTATTTCACGAATTTTTAGTTCTACGGTTTCTTTTAAATTAGAGGCAAAAGAATTAATTTCATCTCTATCCGATGGAACAGAATATTTATTTTGGACTTATAACCAAACCATCCCTGGCCCTTTTTTAAGAGCTCGTGTTGGTGATACGGTCGAACTAACTCTGAGCAATCATAAATCAAGCACTCATCCGCACTCCATCGATCTTCATGCCGTAACCGGTCCAGGTGGTGGAGCTAATCTCACACAAGTTAAACCCGGGGAGAGTAAAACAATTTCATTCAAAGCTCTCCATCCAGGAGTTTTTCTTTATCATTGCGCATCCGGTAATGTTCCAACTCATATTGCCAACGGACTGTATGGAATGATTTTAATTGAGCCTAAAGACGGCTTACCGCAAGTGAATCGCGAATTCTATATAATGCAAGGAGAGTTTTTTACTCAAGGACTGGTTGGAGAAAGAGGGTTCCAAAAATTTTCTCCCAATAAAATGATGAAAGAAACACCAGAATATATAGTTTTTAACGGACGTGTAAAAGCTTTAACCGGACATCAAACTTTAAAAGCTAAAAAAGGAGAAACGATTAGGATATTTTTTGGAAACGCAGGCGTATCAAAAATTTCAAGTCTTCATATTATTGGTGAGATATTCGATAAAGTATATCCAGAAGCTTCATTCAGCTCAAACCTAACTTCTGTTCAAACGACTCTAGTTCCAGCCGGCGGTGCCACAATTGTTGAATTGACATTGGAAAATGCAGGTAATTATACAATACTCGACCATGCCCTTGCGCGAATTGACCGTGGAGCTTATGGTATTTTAGAAGTTTTGGGTAAACCTACTCCAGAACTATTGAAACAGATTCCTTAATAAATGACGAGCTAAAATCCGAATATAGAATCGTCATCCAACAAACTTATCCCCCTCATATAATTTAATAATATAAACCTGCCTCTATTTTTGAGCTCCCCCTTGTAGATGGGTATTCCAATTAGTATTGTACTCAAAAAGAATTTAATACAATCTAGATCCGTTCTTATCAGACTAAAAAATAGAGTACCATATCAAAGCACAAGCGACTTACCTCCGCTATCGCCTGTCTTTAGAAAGTTGGTTCATTTAGCAAACAGTGTTTTGTTTAGTGGCGGAAGGGATGCGACCAAAGATATATCAGAAGCAGTATGCCGGCTACGAATAAAAAACTCTTTAGGTTCAGTCTATACTCTCAAATTACCAAAATCTTTTAAAAAACCGCAGAACTTTGATTTGCTTTCATTTTAAACATTCTTTGGCTGCAACGCACTTAACTCAATCATTTTCCAGAGAAATGATTAAAACATAGGAAGAGCATGAGGCAGTTACTTGGCAGGGCTATTTGACATAGGAATATTAGTTTTTAAACACCTAATCGCTAATGAATATGGAAACTTCATGCGAGAAAACAAAATGTCAAAAAACCATTCTTTAGAAGAGCTCGAGCTACTAAATTTAGGAATAACGCACCAGGAATTAGGCTCTGAAATTGTTCAAAAATGGTGGCATCTTTCGCCTTTTGTAATTAAGGCGGTAAATGAACACTACACCGAAGTTCCTAATGATTTACAAAAGGTTACTCTTTCACAAATTGTAGATATATCAAACAAAATTTGCAATTCATCAGAAATTTACCACAATTTTCTTCCACAATATCAAGAACTATTTGAAGAAATGCAAAAAGGCAATTTAAAAGCCGTGGAACTTTTGAGCCAATATCGCATCATGCTATATGAACAGTTTAGGATATATTAAGAAGTAGCTCGCAGGACTGGGCTTGATAGGAGAACTATTAAAAAATATTTAAACTTGCCACAAGAATAGTTTTAGCGAACTAAAACGTCTTATTTGCAATCAATATAGTGCTTGCGTTATTTAGTCGTGAAGAAGAATAGAAATTTATTCTGCCAGCATATTATTAACTTGGAACGTCAAATAAAAACAAGCGTATCGCATCAAAATTTACAGATTGCCCCTTAAAAGCGGCAATCTGTAACTTCAAGTTAAAATCGCCAGGCAAAATTATTCCCATAAATGCAGAACCCAACCACATTACAGAACTTTCCTCTGACTTTTGGTTTATAAAGTTCGCGATTCCATCATTAACTTTCCCCATTCTCAGCGCTAAGTTCTTTTTTGTCTTTATACTTTCTAAAATAAGAGTTGGCACCGCTAAGTTGTAGTCCTCAGGTTTTTGCTTATTTAATTCCATCCCCCCCCATAACATTACCGCAAACATTGGATTACGAATTTCGATAACTCGATTCATAGCCCCTTCAACTATAAAAATTTCTCTACTACTATAATTTGTTATATTTAAGGCTGAGTCGCCAGCCAATACAAATCTCTGATCAACCTCTACTTTCCCATCTCCATTTATCGGTAACCAAATCACCTGAGACTCAAAATCCTTCTCAAAAAGCCGTACCGTATTTCGTTCATTTAAAGTGAAAACAGATAATCCCCTGTCTGTAGTTTTTGATGGAATAATTTTCCTACCCTGTAAAAATCGAAAAATAGGAAAATAGGAAAATCCATCGTTTAACTTAAAATCAAACAACTCATTTTTATTTTCTGATACCGCTTTTATACCCGAAAGCTTGTTTAAAAAAAGACTACGCCGTAAATTTTCTTTATAGACATTGTGTGAATACCAAAAGTTATTCGGATCTGTAACAATCACAAGATCTAAAGGACTTGTTAATCGCTTAAGATCCTTCTTATAACGTTTGGGATCAAATCCATTATCTTGTAAGTTAAAATAAGTAAAAAGTATTTGCCAAACTGCGACAACAAAAAATACGGTAACGACGCCATATTTATAAAACCATTTTGGTCGTTTGATAAGCTTTTCAGCCCAAATTCCCCCAACAACTAACCCCTCGCCCAAAAAAGGAATTATCATTGGGATAGTAAAAAGAAAATTCCTTGCATACCCACCCACTCCAGTTATTAGCGGAATCAATAATGGGATAACTAATATACAAACAGTTAAAGCTCGATAAGAGGTAAATTTAACGTTGCCCCAAAATATTCCCAGGAAAAGAAATGGAACGAAAACCAATAAACTCCCTTCAAGAATCAATTTAAATAGTTCTTCAATGATTCTATATACGGTCAAAAAACTATTTGGCTCTTTTGTCATCGGCAAATGATAACTATTCGCTTCTTGGGCCATATTTCCCAAAACCGGCCAATAAGCACAAAGAGTCAATAATCCTGCCACAATAAAAATTGCGAAAAATTTGCAAAACACCTCATTGCGTGAAGTTTCCAAAAACCCCGTTTTTTTAAATAGCCAAGGAATAAAGACCATGGCTGCAACCCAAGACCCCAGTCCAAAAACAAAATAAACATTTGTAGCTATCGTATATGTAGATAAAAAAGCGGAAAGAGATAAAATCACGCCCCAAAACCCAAACCGACCAGACTGAAAAATACGTAACGCCGAAAGGACCATTAACGCAGAAAAAAATATAATAACGCTATATCCCCGTGCCGTATTTGAATAATAGATATGAATAGGACACAGAGCTAAAATAGCCAAAGAAACAATAGGAGTAATTTTTGACTTGAATAAAGTTTGCGAGATTTTATAAATGACGTAAAGAGTTCCCAACCCAGATAGAAAAACAGGAAGTCTAATCGCTATGGCGTTTTCATCTCCAAAAGCCATAATCATGAGGCGCATGATCAGGGTATGAAAAATATGATGACCGCCAAAGAAGAAAGAACTCGCTATATACGATAACGAAGTATCCC
Source organism: uncultured bacterium (assembly GCA_963932495.1). Classification (GTDB taxonomy): domain Bacteria; phylum Nitrospinota; class Nitrospinia; order Nitrospinales; family JAJDAT01; genus JAJDAT01. Next base: position 1,441 of record CAWVUN010000096.1, on the reverse strand, counting down.
CATAATCCAAAAGGTATTGATTTTCATCGCCACCCCCCAATGATTGATTAAGATTAATCATTCTCAAGCCCGCTCCGGCAATAAATAAAAACCAAACCCAAAGAAACAAACGCGAATCTTTATTCATAGTTAAAAGCTTTATCTAAAAGCGTTTTATGCTAAAGGACAGGGGGAAAATTTTAATGGAATTTAAATTTGAAGAAATAGAGCAGAACTGCAAATTAGCTATTAGGCCATCATAAATACCCTAATTTATAAATTGGAATAGATGACCCGCATATTCTAATCGTTTTTATTTTTAAAAGGAAGGAAGTCTAAATATCAAATTCAAAGATTAATTGCGAAGCTATTTTTTATTCCTCATCAATTCGGTAATTCTATCGGTGGCGCTGATAGCTAACTTGGATTCCGTATGATTATTTATGAGATATTCGTAATATACGAATAGCCCCGACTATATTCCCGCTTCGCTCCAATTTAGAAGCGTCGATATAAACTTTATTGGGAGACATTTCCTTCACAATACCAAACCGAAATTTTCCGGTAACTCACAGGAACTGTTTCGCCATCTTCTGAGCGATAGCACAGCTCGCCTAATCCGGAGATATTTTTTTCTACGAGGAAACTCATCCCTCATCGAGACAAACCGGAGGCTTTACGGGCAGATGTTTTTATAAGCCCTTTTTCAAAAAAACCGCAGGAGTCTGGCTAGATTGATTTTTTTTATCAAGCATTCGCTTTTATAAATAGATTAAGTAATCGGCCAATTTTAAAACCCTAGTTTTTATAGAAGACACTTTATCTTCTAAATCTAGAGACATTTCCTTTAATACATCCCGTCCATTAAGTTAGGCTTGTTCAATTCTTTTTTAGGCGGTACATTTCAGAATTTTCTTAAGAGTTCAACTCGTCTCCAATACCGTTCAGGCGATCTTTCACTTGCGCAATTTTTCGAATACTTTTTACCAATTGAACTCCTATAGGAATTTACTAAGATAATTGTCCCCACTCTTCCCCATCTCTGACAATTTCTTGAATCCGTAAAACACCCATATTGTCGTAAGCGCAGTTCAATTCAGCCATCATTTGATGACGCTTTTCCCTTTCTTCTCCAGAATTCGCTAAATCTGGATGGCTTTTTTGGCAGCTTCACGAAACAATTTTTTCAAATCGTCGCTAGGATCGAAATAATTATTGATAGGAAGAGAATTTTCCCACTCTTCAGATTCATTCGCGGTTTGATCTGCCTGCTTTCTCGCTGTTTCCGCTTCTTCTCCCAATTGACTTTTAGCGGGATTCATTGAGCTTGCAAACCCCAAAACCTGGGCGCGTAATCTACCAAGCTCGGCATATTTAGATCCCACGACACGGTTGTATTTTTTTCAAAAAAAACTTAATTCACTTCGGCAGGTGGCTAACAATAATTCTTTTTCTGCCAATT
>CAWVUN010000095.1:0-6772 GCA_963932495.1 uncultured bacterium | reverse complement strand
CACTCCTTGATGAGGCAGTTCATCTGCTTAGGTTTTATTTATGAACTTGCCCCCCCCCGAACCCAAGATGAACCACAAACTTTTCAAACTAAGCTAACCTAAAACCATTGAATTTAGAAATATTAGACTTTTTTCGCAAAATTCGGCTTAAAGCCAGATGACAAATAAGGGATTTCAATTTAATATATAATTTGATATGTCTAACTATCGGAACCCTGTAGGAGACAAAACCATGATCCAACTGTTTCTATATAATAAGTGCGGAACCTGTAGGAAGGCCAAAAAGTTTTTGGACGACCAGGGAATTGCATATAAAGAAACCGATATTACTTTGACCCCCCCGACTAAAAAAATACTGAAACAGGCAATCAAAGAGAAAGGAATCAGAAAAGTATTTAACACTAGCGGAGTGGAATACCGGGAAAGAAAGATAAAAGATCGAATAAAAGATATGACTGAAAAAGAAGCCATCGGCCTTCTTTCAGAAAGTGGAAGACTGGTTAAACGTCCGATCGTATACGATGGTGAAAAAATAACTGTAGGATTTGACGAAGAGGAGTTTAACTCCTTTTGGGCTTCTTAATTTAATATGGTTCTATTTTTAAACCGAATTAAACAAGAGTTCCCTGCTTTTAAAGGGGAAGCACCGAACGATAGTATGGCCGCTGCCGTTATGATCATTCTATACTTTAAGGGCGACAAACCACATATTATTTTGATCCGACGATCTCGAGATTTGAAGCGCCACGCAGGAGAAATAGGTTTTCCAGGCGGGATGTATGAAGAAGAGGACGAAAATCTCCTTAAAACAGCCCAAAGAGAAACTTCTGAGGAAATTAACCTTTGGGTTGAAGAAGCTTTAATAATAGGACGTTTGAAAAATGTTACCACGTTGACTGGCTTTGAAATAACGCCTTTTGTCGCATTAATAGACCATATCCCAAATTACGAGCCCGATTTTTCAGAAGTAGAACAAATTCTAGATATACCATTTTTTCCTTTACTTACCACGCAAAATCCGAATATCGATTATACGGCTTCTCTAAAAATGATTGAATTTTGGCACAAAGAGAACAGAGTTTGGGGAGCTACCGCTAAAATACTCCGCCAATTAGCCGAACTTAAGGGTTTTTAAACTCGATGAAAAAGATAAATGTGTTGTTTCTCGCACCTAATTGGCGAGTTAGCCTAATTCGAGCCTTTCAAAATTCTTTGGGTTTTAGTCAGTTTGGAGAGCTTCTTGCCGGAGCCGACAGCAATCCATATTCTCCCGCTTTAAAAATATTAAACCCAAATAAGGTCATCCCTCGATTTGTTGATCCTGCTTGCTTAGAAAAGCTTTTAACTTTTTGTAGAGAGGAATCCATTGATGCGATTATCCCCTTAACAAACAGAGCAATTGAGTTTCTTAATTTAAATAGAAAATCATTTGAAGACCAACAAACTAAGCTATACATAAACGAAACTGACACTATTTCAATTTGTCACGACAAACAAAAACTATCTGATTTTTTCCGAAAAACGGGTATTCTAACTCCCGACCCTATTAACCCTGAAGCTCCCCAATTTCCTTTAATTTCTAAACCGAGAAAAGGCGAGGGTGGCAAAGGTTGTTTTGTTATTAATAACAAACAAGACCTTGAATACCACAAGACTAAGTTTCAAGATTCCACAATCCAACGCTTCATAGAAGGAGACGAATACACAGTAGATTGGTTTTCGGATGCAGAAGGATTCCCCTTAGCAGTTATTCCTAGAAAAAGAATTGAGGTCCGAGCGGGAGAAGTAACCCTGAGTCAAATCGAAATGAACCCCAAAATCATTGAACAAGTAAAAAAAGCGGGATTTATCCTAGGGCTAAAAGGGCCTTGCAATATTCAAGGCTTCAAAGAAGCTTCAGGACGTTTTCTATTTACGGATATAAACTTAAGATTTGGAAGCGGATCCGTGCACTCAATTAATCAAGGAGCGGATATTCCTCATTTAATCTATAAAGAAATTGCGGGAGAGAAGTTGGAGTTTAACCCTTCAAAAGTTCAGGATGGTTCAATAATGTCACGATTCAACGACGGTTTTTACTTCTAGCCATTTTCAGTATCTTTAAATAGATACCGTAATTCTTCAACACCATCCTCTAAGGTAAACCTAGTAATTTTTGCAAAATCATCAAGAATTAATAAACTGTTGATATTTCAGTCTCCAGAAGGCATTTTCTTAATTCTGCCCGTTAATCCCAAATTAACGTTACTGACTTGTTCCAACTCGTCGGCTAATTCCTGCCAGTTAAGTTGATAAAGGACATCTTTATTTTTAAATTCTAAATATTTTCGAAGTAAAAAAACCGAGGCTGATCGAAAAGTAGTTGCTTCGGAAGACGCGAAAGGGAGGTGACAACGCACCATAGGCCGAATTTTAGATAAAACAGGACAACCGCTAGTAATATTCACAGTTCCAATCATACTGAAAATGCCAGATTGTAGACTTGTTTCTTTATAAAAAACCCGTTCAGGCACCTCCACCGTCACTTTGACTTCTTAAAAAGAAAAACTTGCTTTGAAGCTATCCAATATATAATGGTATTCTTTAGCAACTGGACAAACCCGAGTGTCTTCCAACTTTAAAGTACAGTTAGAACATTTGTGATACTCGAGCTTGGCCCACTCTGGAAGGTTGCTAGAATCAACCTTAGACTTCAAGGCTAAACTATCTTTATCTAGCTGAAAATGAAAATTCCTAATGGAATCGTCGGGCAATCGAAACTGATATCGTATTTAGAAATCATCGGATTGCATTAGGTGACTTACTCTTTATTGTCTGGATCGCTTCATTCAATAGCTTAATTATTTATAATTAAGAAGATAAAAAAATAATTAAGCCGCTATTGCAAAAGGATTCAATAAACGCATTCGGTTACCCTTAAAGTCAAACAATAATATTTTTTGGATTTTGATAATCTTCATATTATCAGATAATTAGAATAAAAAAATATTGAGGTAATTTAACCAAATTGGAACAAGCAAAAGAAAAATTAATATTCGCGCTGGATGTACCGGATCTTAAAGAAGCAGTTAAGCTAGTAAAAACTTTAGAGAATCATGTCGGCTACTTTAAAATTGGCTTAGAATTATTCGTTTCAGAAGGTCCTTCTGCGATTCAAGCAGTAACAGAAAATAGCCCGGCTGGGATTTTTTTAGATCTAAAGTTACACGATATTCCCGCAACCGTATCTGGAGCTTTACGGTCGGTTTCCAAATACCCGGTTCGATTTGTGACCATACATTGCGACCACCCAAACCTTTTGCAAAACCAAGAGTTAATCCGGAATGATTTAGATATTTTAGGAATAACTGTTCTTACCAGTACTTCCCCTGATCATTTATCTCTTTTAGGCTTTTCCCAAAATATTTGCCTTCCACAATTGGCTTCTGAACGCGCTGAAATTGCTCAAAGAGCCGGCTGTTCTGGAGCTGTTTGTTCCGCTAAGGAAGTCGCGAATATCAGAGCAACCTGCGGGACAGACTTTTTACTCATCGTTCCTGGGATCAGACCAAATTGGGAAGGTATTTCGACTGACGATCAAGCCCGTACTGCAAGCCCTGAGCAAGCGATTAAAGAGGGAGCAGATTATATCGTAGTAGGAAGGCCTATCCGCAACGCCAAAGACCCAGTTAAAGCAGCTCAAAAGATAGTTATTGAAATTGAAAAAGGTTTAGCCCATCGAACTCTTTGTAAACCCTCCGATTAATTTTAATCTGATATCTACTCAAGTAATAGCGATAAATCAGCATATTTGGTATGATGTTTTTTTCGCAGTTAATGAATTCATAAACTTCTTGCCGCCAGAAGCGGCATAAAATCAACCTATTAAGACTTTATGTTTCTCAGCTTCATTTACCTTTTATCTTTAGTTGTTTGGATTGGTTCCATAGTCTTTTTTTCATTTTTTACAGCTCCGGTGATATTTAAAAAACTGGAAAGAGAACAAGCAGGAGAAATCGTTGGAGTTATCTTTCGCAGATATTATCTAATAGGATACATAGCAGGCTCAGCGGCTTTGTTAACTTTAGTTGCTACCTCCATATCTTTTACAGATATTAAACTCATCTTACTATTAACAATGTTGTGCTGCTCGGCTTTTTCGGGTCAGGTAATCGGGCCAAAAGCTAGAGATATAAAACCAAAAATAAAAAACGAAACGAACCCAGAAAAACTGGACGAATTAAAAGAGCAATTTAGTTGCCTTCACTCTCTTTCCGTTAAACTTAATGGCACTGTCCTTATCCTTGGACTTGTATTATTAGGATATACCGCAAAGGGCTTATCTCTTATTTAATTTAAATCATATTATTAAATGAATATTCTAGGAATTTCAGCCTTTTATCACGATTCCGCAGCTTGCCTCGTACAAGATGGGAAAATTACTGCTGCCGCTCAAGAAGAACGTTTCACTCGTAAAAAACACGACGCTGACTTCCCACATAAAGCAATCGAATACTGCCTAAAAGAAGGCGGTATTGGAGTGGAGGACTTGGATTATGTTGGCTTTTACGACAAACCGTTTATCAAGTTCGAGAGAATCCTTGAAACCTACTTAAGCGTAGCTCCTTTAGGATTGAAATCATGCTTAAAGGCGATTCCTATTTGGCTCAAAGATAAACTTTGGACACGTCAAAACATACGTAACCATTTAGATTATTATGGCCCTGTGATGTTTGCGGAACACCACGAATCACATGCGGCTAGCGCTTTTTTTCCTTCCCCATTTCAAAAAGCGGCTATTTTAACCATGGATGGAGTCGGAGAATGGGCTACGAGCAGTATTGGAATAGGAAAAGATAATAAAATCGAACTTGTAAAAGAACTTCAATTCCCACATTCCCTTGGATTACTCTATTCTGCTTTCACATACTATCTCGGCTTTAAAGTTAACAGTGGCGAATACAAAGTGATGGGACTAGCTCCTTACGGTCAACCCAAGTATGTCGATTTGATACGCGATAACTTGATAGATCTGAAAGACGACGGTTCTTTCCGTATGGATATGTCCTATTTTAATTATCTTGCGGGCCTCACCATGACAAATGGAAAGTTTGACAAACTATTTGGAGGACCACCCCGCCAGGGGGAAAGCAAGCTAACTCAAAGAGAAATGGATATCGCTGCCTCTCTACAGCTTATCACCGAAGAAATTATGGTGAAGATGTCTAGGCATGTTCGCGAGCTTACTGGAATGAAAAATCTTTGCCTTGCAGGTGGCGTCGCTTTAAATTGCGTTGGTAACGGAAAAATTCTTCGCGAAAAAGTTTTCGACGAAATCTGGGTTCAACCCGCCGCAGGAGATGCAGGCGGCGCTTTAGGAGTCGCCATGTACATTTGGCACAACGTTTTAAATAGTTCTCGAAAAGTCAATGGCGGCGATTCAATGAATGGGTCCTACCTCGGACCAGAATTTGACAAAGAAACTGTACGTAACTACTTAGAAAAAGACGAAATACCCTTTAAAGAATACGACGAAGACGAACTCATTCAAACTGTTGCAGGACATTTAAAAGACGAAAAAGTCATTGGATGGTTCCAAGGTCGGATGGAATTTGGCCCCAGGTCACTTGGAGGCAGAAGCGTCATAGGTGACGCACGAAGCAAAAAAATGCAATCCGTGATGAATTTAAAAATTAAACATAGGGAGTCTTTTCGCCCTTTTGCACCTTCGGTTTTGCGCGAAAAAGTAAGCGAGTGGTTCGAAATGAATGCATCAAGCCCCTATATGCTATTGGTCGCTCCTGTCAAAGAATCCCACAAAATAGAAATGACCGAAGAACAGAAAAAATTATTTGGGATAGATCTGCTAAATATTCCTCGTTCTGATATCCCCGCCGTAACGCATGTGGACTACACAGCTAGAATCCAAACGGTCGAAAAAGAAACCCACCCTCGTTACCATGCGTTACTGGAAAGCTTTGAAAAACTAACGGGGTGTCCCGTTATAGTAAATACTTCTTTTAACGTCCGGGGTGAACCGATCGTATGCTCGCCGGAAGACGCCTTTAGATGCTTTATGCGAACCGAAATGGATTACCTTGTTTTAGGCAACTGCGTTCTTGATAAACGCGACCAAAAACCTCTTGAAAACGACTCTGATTGGAAAAATGAATTTGAGTTGGATTAACTTTCTTTATCTGGAGTAAAAACTAAGCAAGAACAAAGTATTTTGCGCAGGTCTATTTTGTTTGAGATTACAACTCAATGATAATATATTAAGGTTTAACTTTTTATTTAAAATTGAACTTAATCCTTTTTTCCAAAAAAACATTAAAAACATCATATGAAACAAGTCTATATGGAAACATTTGGGTGTCAGATGAACGTGGCTGACTCCGACCGGATGGAACAGTTATTATTTCAGTCGGGATACGTGCGCACTCCTCAGAAGGAAGACGCCGATTTGATCCTCATTAACACTTGCTCAATTCGAGATAAAGCAGAACATAAAATCTACTCCTTGCTCGGCACTATAAAACCACTAAAAAAAGATAACCCAGATATGACGCTGGCTTTATCCGGTTGTTTAGCTCAACAAGAAGGAGAAGCTCTTGTTAAAAAGTTTCCATATTTAGATATGGTTTTAGGACCAGATGCAGTGGAACGCGTAGTTGAAGCAGTTGACTATGTTAAAACCCAGAAAAAACCATTAGTCTGGACAGACTTTGATAAAGAAAAAACCTATTCAATTCCCATTTCGGAAGAACCTGCGGCGAAACTTACCGGCCCTAGC
>CAWVUN010000094.1:0-6864 GCA_963932495.1 uncultured bacterium | reverse complement strand
CTGAAGCTGGCGTTGATGCTCTGATTGATTATATGAAGGATTTTGAAAAGCGTAATGCCTAAGAGTTATATTTTGACCTATGGCTATTTTATGTTATCTGTCTGATTCATTGCGGTGTTGTTAGAAAAAGTGCGGGTAGTGCTAAATTATATTAAGGAAGAAGGTCTTGAAAACGTTTTCAAAAGACATAACCTTATAGCCAGAGCTACCCGTGCCGCTGTGCAGGCCATCGTTTTATCTATGGTTGCTCCGGACAACCCAGCTGATATTGTACAGGGGTATTTGTTCCCAATGGAGTAGGATTGAAAAAGTCTGCATGAGGATTTTGGCATCACTCTGGTGGGCGGACAGGACCAATGGAAAGGAAAAGTTATACGAATTGCCCATTTAGGTTATGTAGATACTTTTGATACCGTTATTGCAATGTTTGCATTAGAAATGGCGTTGCGTAAATTTGTTGCTTCTGTTGAGTTTGGCAAAGAAGTAGGAGCCGCTCAGGAAATTTTACTTGAAGGCTATTGATCCTAGTCCTTTTTTATCGGATAATGGTGCCTTGCATAGATTCTTGAAGTTTAGAGGGTTTTACCCTTTTGCAGTATTTTGAGTTTAACAACCCAATCTTATCTGTTTGACTTGATTTATTTAAGACAAGGCTTTTTAGGATTTATTTAATTTATATGTTTATCGAGTTTTTAAAGGGAATCTATTAGTGACCCAACCGTTTGTTGCGATTGGGGTGAGTTTTATAATATTAGATTAACGAAATTATAGAATAGCTATTATTTGGAGCAATTGAATGAAAGTTTTGGTTAGCGATAACCTCTCTAAGCTTGGTGTTGCCAAGCTGGAAGAAGCCGATGGCATTAGTGTCGACGTTAATGTGGGGCTTCCCAAGGAAGAATTAATAAAAATTATTTCAAACTACGATGGTTTAATAGTTCGTAGTGCTACAAAAGTTACTGCGGACGTTATTGATGCTGCAGATAATTTGAAAGTGATTGGGCGTGCTGGAGTTGGAGTTGATAATATTGATTTAGACGCTGCGGGAAAAAAGGGAATCATAGTGATGAATGCCCCAGAAGGGAATCTCATCACTACTGCCGAGCATGCTATGGCTCTTATGTTGTCCATGGCTCGTAATATTCCACGTGCGGATGCCACCCTGAGAGGCGGAATATGGTCTCCAAAAGTTTTTATGGGTGTCGAACTTTATAATAAAAACTTAGGTGTGGTTGGTTTAGGTAGAATTGGTTCTGCTGTCGTAGAACGCGCTAAAGGTTTTGGAATGAAAATTTTGGGTTATGACCCGTATATTTCTAAAGAACGTGCGGAGAAAATTGGAGTCGAAGCGATCGAATTGGACGACCTTCTCAAACGTTCGGACTTCATAAGTCTTCATGCTCCTAGTTTGCCTGGTGGTCCTCTTTTAGGAAAAAGAGAATTTGATATTGTGAAGCCGGGTGTTCGAATTGTGAATTGTGCAAGAGGAACTTTAATAGACCACGCCGCTTTGGTAGAAGCTGTTAAATCTAATAAAGTAGCGCAAGCCGCTTTAGATGTTTATGAAAAAGAGCCTCTTGATACGGCGAGTCCATTACTTACCTTTGACGAAATAACTTGTACTCCGCATTTAGGTGCCTCAACGGGTGAAGCTCAAGATAAGGTTGCGGTTATTATTAGCGAACAAGTGATAGATTATTTAGTCGATGGTCAAGTTAGAAACGCAATAAATACTCCCGCTATTGATGGTGAACTATTAGCAAAAATAAAGCCTTATTTGACCCTAGGGGAAAATATTGGAAAGTTCATTGCTCAATTGATTGATGGGGCTATTAAATCTGTGAAAATCCAATATGCTGGAGAAGTCGCTGATTTAAAAGCAGAGCCTATTACAGTTACGGTCATTAAAGGCTTGTTGGCGGGTAACGTAGAGGGAGTAAACATGGTTAACGCTCCTTTTATAGCAAAAGAACGTGGCATTGAAATTGAAGAATCTAAAAGTAGCGAAATAGGTGACTATTCCAGTACAATTTTGGTCGAAGTGACAGGTGAGAATGGATCACGATCAGTCACGGGGAGTTTAATTGGTAAGGAATCACCTCGGATTGTTAAGATCGACGACTTTTCTTTTGAAGCAGAGTTTTCGAAAAATATGCTGGTTATGGCTAATGATGATAAGCCTGGAGTAATTGGGAAAGTTGGGACTATTTTAGGTAGTAATGGTGTTAATATCGCGGGATTCCACTTAGGACGACTTCCTCATAATGGTGGTGCTAAAGCGTTGTCAGTTATAAATACCGATGGTTGTCCTGAATCAAAAGCGGTAGAAGACCTAAAATCTATCGGTGATATTCTTCAAGTCTATTCAGTAACTATTTAACTCCTCAGATAGTTACGATAATCATCAGATTTTAAAACTATTGATTTGGCTCGGAATGGGGTCGGTCGTTGACCAATCGCATTTTTGAGCCACTCTATTAAATTAAGGAAATAATGGACCAGAGTTTATTACGAAATATAGGGATTATTGCGCACGTTGATCACGGTAAAACAACTTTGATAGATTGTTTGCTTCGCCAAGCTGGGTTATTCCGAAGTAATGAGAATGTCGAGACTTGTGTCATGGATAGCAACGACTTAGAAAGAGAAAGAGGCATAACTATTTTTTCTAAAAATGCTTCTATTCGATATAAAGACTATAAGATTAATGTAGTCGATACTCCAGGACATGCCGATTTTGGTGGTGAAGTTGAACGAATTTTAAAAATGGTGAATGGGGTACTGCTTCTAGTCGACGCTGCCGAAGGCCCAATGCCTCAAACAAAGTTTGTTTTAAAGAAAGCTTTAGAACATGGGCTTTGCCCTATTGTTGTGGTGAATAAGATTGATAGAAAAGGCGCAGACCCTGACAAGGTATTGGACCAAGTTTTTGATTTGTTTGTTGCGTTAGGGGCTAACGATAAGCAGTTGGATTTTTCAACTATTTATGCTTCAGCTAAAATGGGGTTTTGTCGATTGGAACCTGAAGGGGAAGATTTGGATATGGCTCCTTTGCTTGACCTAATTGTGGATAAGGTAGACCCACACCTTGGCGATCCAGAAAAGCCTTTCCAAATGCTGGTTTCCTCAATTGACTACAATGACTATGTTGGTCGGATTGCTATAGGAAAAATTATGCGCGGTGCTGTCAACCTCAAATCGTCTTTTACGTTGATTCGCCGTTCTGGCGACCATGAACAATTTAAAATTTCTAAGATATTAGCTTACGAAGGGTTAAAACCAGTTGAAGTGACTGAAGCTATCGCTGGTGATATCATTGGTATTTCTGGAATGAAGGATGTTGATATAGGGGAAACTGTTGCCTGTGCGCAAAATCCAGAGGCTTTGCCTGTAATTGAAATTGATGAACCTACATTATCGGTTAATTTTTCTGTCAATAATTCTCCTTTCGCTGGAAAAGAAGGAAAGTTTTTAACTTCTAGGCATATACGCGAAAGGTTATTTCGAGAAATAAAGTCAAATGTTTCATTGCGAATTGAGGAAACGAGTGCTCAAGATACATTTAGGGTATCGGGAAGAGGCGAATTACATTTGACCATCCTTATTGAAACGATGCGTCGCGAGGGGTATGAGTTTTCAGTTTCAATGCCTGAAGTAATTCTGAAAAAGATAGACGATAAACTTCATGAGCCACAAGAGTTAGCGGTTATTGACGTATCTGAAGAATACTCTGGAAAAGTAATGGAGCTAATGGGTCCTAGGAAAGGGTCGATGAAGAATATGTCTAATCCTGGTAACGGTCAAACGAGATTAGAGTTTGTTGTTCCGACACGAGGATTATTTGGATTTACTAATGAGTTTCTAACAGCAACTAAAGGAACCGGTATTATTAATCGGATTTTTCATGGATATATCCCATTTTGTGGTGAAATCTCTAGAAGAACTGCTGGAGTTCTCATTGCTTTGGAACACGGAAAAACGACAGGTTTTTCACTGTATAATTTGCAAGAACGAGGAACATTGTTTTTAGCACCTGGAGAAGAAATATATACGGGAATGATCATCGGTGAAAACCGAAAATCAGGAGATTTAATTGTTAACGCATGCAAAGAAAAGAAGCTGACAAATATGCGTGCTTCTGGGTCTGACGATAATATTACTTTAGTTCCTCCACGAAAAATGAGCTTAGAACAAGTTCTCGAATTTGTGAGTGAAGATGAGTTAGCTGAAATTACCCCTGAAACTATTCGTTTGCGGAAGAGAATTCTAGACGAAAACGAGCGAAAACGTTATACCAAATCTCGTCAAGTGGCTTAACTGCGGCTCATTTTTATTAAGGTGATTTTTTAAAGTTTATTTGATAGATAAGAGCAACAGGTTGGTCATTCAGTTTTGCGGAATATATGGGATCTTTATTTTTATAGAGATCCCATGCAAATGAATCGAATTTTCCTTGATGAGGCACGTCAAGAACGAAATCTGGGTTTTGGGGAGTGAAGTATAGCTTTTCTTTGAAAAGCCCTTGCTTTTGCAAATTATGATAATAGGAATAGTTACCTGTTATCACTGCGACTTTATAATGATCTGGTAGTTGATTAATATCTTCTCGAATATCTTTAGATAAAGTGTCAAGCCAATAGGTTGTTTCAAAACCAAGCTTAGCAGCTCCTTTCGGTCCTCCCACCAAAATATTGTAATACTCTAAATAAAATGGACTTGTTAGTATTAGTTGCCATTATAGTGCTAATAAAATAACTCCCATTAGTCCTGCTTTGATTTTTTCTTTTCCTTCATTCCCTAACTTTTCGATAATTTTTGGAATACGTTTTTCCAGCCATTTTATAGCGTTCTTAAAGCCCATTCCCGGAAAGCAAGCTAGAAAAGGAAATACTGGCAGAAATAGGCGAACTCAGTCATAACCTGGCGTTATTGGAAGCGTTAACACTCCAAAAATTATTATGAGTTGAGCTCAAAAAAGAGCCAAAATTCATTGGCTTCGAATATATTTCCAATTATAAATCAATCCTAGGGAAGAAAAAAATAAAATGAGTATGGGCAGGGTAATCAATGTTAATACAAAACCAGAATGCCAAGGAACGGCAAACGTATATGCGGTTCCGAGATAAAAAGTTGGGATCAATATTTTGTCTAAAGGTAAATTAAGTTTAAAAAAATTTTGATAAATAGCTATAGGAGAAGTTCACCACGTTGGGTTGAGAACCAAAAGAATTATTGGGCTTATCCAAAGTGCTTGCTTAAAACTTTCTGAAACTCTCGAATCTTTAGTTAGAAAATAATAAAGGATAAAAGTTCCGCAAATCATAACTGCAGTAAAATTTTACTCCAGGTTAGTCTCGCTAAAGCGATAGTAAATAAATAAGTCCAACGCTGATTCGTTAAACTTTTGTGAAATGCAAAGACAGAAAGAACCCAGAACGCTGTTAATGGTATATCGGTTGCTACAAAGTGACTATTGACAAAGGACCTTGGGGATAAAAACAGGGCTAGAGAAGAAAATAATCCTGCTAATGTTCCAAAAGTTGGAGCCATTAAAAGAAAAGTCATGGTTATAATTCCGGCAAACAATAGAGCAGCGGATAATCGATAGGCAGTGATTTCACCAAACTACACATTGAAAAAGTACCAGGTTATAGTCGGAAAATTCTAGAGATAGTGGGATGGTCGTTGAAATCAAGCTGGTTTTGAGATTCCATTGTCGAAACTGGCCAGTAGGTTTCATGCAACTCAGGATCTAAAATTGAAAAAGAAGTCTCATTTTTAATTTTTTGAAAAGATTTACTTATTCATTCGTGTAATACTTCGCAACCTGGCTCATCCCAACAAATCCCTGCGGTTTCTAATTAGGCAGCAACAGCCAAAAAGCTCGTGATAAATATGATCAGGAAATATTCTTTATACTTTTGACAAAGAACCTATGCGGAAGCAAATTTTATTGAAAAAAAGCAAATCAATACGATTTAGTTATAATTTTTTTTTGGGCTTGAATTATTTTTTTGGCCTCTCCTGACAGTATTTTCAATCCAGTCTTTACTGCTTTTCCTAAAAGAACTTCGATATCGTCTTGACTAGTGGTAATTGAAACGTTTTGGTTGTTGGATGGAAGAGCTAGTACTTTTTTTTGTTTAGAAATATAAACCAAACCTTTGGTTAAGATTGCGATCGAAAATTTTATGTCAGATGTCTTTAAAAATAGCTCAGGATTTTTGAAATAAGAGTTTGAAAACTCGTGAAGAGAATTAAGCTTGATTTCCCTGCGGTACAGAATAAGGATATCGGAAGGGTTGGATTTATATAGAACTTTGAGTCGGTCTCGAGTCACTGGTCCTCGAAAATCTAAACCTATTGAAGCGGGAGCTAAACGCGCTGGATCGGTGGCGCGCAACGTTTTTTTGATTATGTTAGAAGAGCTAACTATTTTTTCAAAGCGGTTATTTTTTTCAGGCGAATCATTAATTTGATCGTTGAATTTTGCGGTTTGATTAGAAAAAAAATAATACAAACCGTTTTGGGGTCGATTTTGTAATACAGTTAAAGATAATGGAGGTTTTAGGTATTTAATGGCTGAATCGGACTTGTTGCTAGAAATTAAATCATCGTTGTAATCAAGGCCGAAAGCATTAAATGTGATAAGTAAATATAAAATGATCGCAGTTATGATGGTTTTCATTTTTAACTCAACCGAATTAAAGTGGAGGGGGATTAGTTGAACTTCATAATTCTTTCATTTTAAGACGATTAGGTCAATTTTGCAGCAATTAAAACTTTGGGAAAAATTAGTTTGCTCTGGAATGTTGGATGAGTTTTATTTACTAAATTGGCTTGGGAAAAGATAATTTGGCAGAT
>CAWVUN010000093.1:0-6887 GCA_963932495.1 uncultured bacterium | reverse complement strand
TAATTAAGAAAGGAATTCCTGCCGATAGTATTTCTTTAACATTAGACCGAATAGGCAATCCGCATAACTTCGGAGCAATACTAAGGTCAGCCGCCTACTTTGGCACCAAAAATATTGTCTTATCAGAAGCTCAAAACCAAGCCACAGTTAGCTCCTCTGTTGCCCGAATGGCAGAAGGGGCTCTGCCCTTAGTATCAATTTATAAATGCTCGGATCTCCCTTCTGCTTTGCGCGATATGCAAACAGTCGGGGTCTTTGTCTTAGGAGCGGATGTTAAATCTGGTAACTCCTTGTTTGAAGAACAAATCAAGTTTCCTTGCATGTTGGTTTTAGGAAATGAAAAAGACGGGCTCAGCGACAAAGTTAAAAAACGCTGTAATAAATTGATTAAGATTCCAGGAGCGGGAGAGCTAGAATCTTTAAATGTATCTGTAGCGGCAGGAACCATTCTTTCAGAAATTTATAGAAGAAGATCCATCGATCACAAAGCATAAGAAAAACTTATTTTATCCTCATGTAAACAACTTACTTTTTTCTGAGACTTATGATGTTTTTTTCTATGTCACACCCCCTTATTGTTCATTTCCCTATGGCCTTACTGGCTAGCGGAACTTTGTTTCGTCTTTTTGGGAAAATTCAAAATGAAGAATCCATCTTAGAAGCAGGCCGGTTCAACATAATTTTTGGTTTCTGGACATTACCCCTAGCGTTATTGGTTGGTTTATTAGGAAAATCTGAAATAACAATGAAGCCTCAGTTTCAAAACTTTATCGATTCTCACTTCCAATACGCTTTTTTATCTCTAGGAATTTTTACCACAATTATGATCTTAGATAAGCTACCTAAAAACCGATTAACCGGGCTTATGCACTACCTTTTATGCGCCTCTGGACTTGCTGCTATATTAGCAACAGGTTTTTTTGGAGGCGAGCTTGTCCATCGTTTTGATCTACCTACCTTTCGCTGACTTCGTCTCTTTTCCGCATTTCATTTTTTTGAAGCAAAAATAAAACAAGGGCTTCCGTTAAAACGAAAGCCCTTGTCAGTTCCTTAGTCAAGCAAGAAGGTAGGGGCTCAATCCGAACTTCAGACTCATCACTAAGGAAACTATTTGAGAAATCAAATTTAAAGAAACTTCTAAAAGTTTAATTTTAGTAATTAACTTTTTACGTTTAGTTTATACAGTCCTTCAAACGCTAGTGCCTGCCCCTAAAAGGGGCAGGCACATAACATTTTGTACTTTAACTCATTCCATTGTGTAACAGCTTTTTGGCCATTTAGTTCTTTATTTTGACCATCCCAAACAGCAATTGTTATTCCAGTTACCTTCGCCATCTACATCTCGATGAGCTTGAGTCGTCAATGAACTCGATTTTAGAGTGCTACTTTAATTCAAAGTTCACAATATCAAGAATCGATTTTTCATCCCACAAATGTTTCCCATCTTCTATTCCTAGGTGAATTAGAAATTCGATATTTCCTTTTTGACCTGTAATGGGAGATGGTATGATATTGAGAATAGACCAATCTTGCTCAATAACAAAAGCTTTGATATCGAGCAAAACTTTAAAATGCTTTTCGGGAGACTTAACAATTCCTTTTTTTTCAACTTCGCCTTTACCCACTTCGAACTGAGGTTTTACTAAAGCGATTATTTCGCCATTGGGTTTAAGCAATTTAAAGGTGGGGGGTAATACCAGTTTTAAAGATATAAAAGAAACGTCAATAACTGCCAAATCTACTAATTCATCCAGTAAACCAGGTTTTAAGTACCGGATATTTTGTCTTTCAAATAATTGGACTCTTGAGTCTGTTCTCAGTTTCCAATCAAACTGACCATAACCAACATCAATGGCAATAACTTTAGAAAATCCATTCTGTAGGAGACAATCAGTAAACCCCCCAGTGGAGGCCCCAATATCAACGGCTGTTTTACCAGAAGGGATAATCGCAAATGCTTGGAGCGCCCGCTCTAACTTAAGACCACCACGGCTAACGAAGGGATGCTCCTGCTCAATGATATGAAGGGAACAACTGTCTAGAACCATTTTGCCGGCTTTGAAAACTATTTCTCCATCAACTTTGACTTTACCGGCTAAGATAAAACCACGAGCTTTTTCACCTGTCGAAACTAGTTTTTTTTTACCAGTAACCGATCGAGTCTTAACCGAATAACCTTATCCTTCATTTTCACCTTCAACAGGAAATAGATCAGTTATTAATTCGCCTTTTTCATTTCTGGTTAATTGTTCGATTTTTCGCTCAGCTTCATTCAGCTTTTTAGAGCAGAGGCGGGACATTTTAATTCCTTCTTCAAAAGCTTCAAGCGACTTATCAATATCCATCTCACCTTTTTCTAATTCATCGACGATGGATTCCAACCGTTTCATGGCCTTTTCAAACTTAACTTCTTCCTTTTTTTCTGTCATATCATTCCTAACAAGAAATGCTGTAAAATGGGAGTAGCTAAAACAATTTTAGCATCACTCTTTTAACATATTTTACACAAAAGCTCGCCTTCTTTTCTAAAAATATGAAGGCGTTGAGGTAATAAAATTAAAACTTCCTTTAAAAACCGGCTTTCTTACTTAAATAGTTTGTTTTGAAAAAAAAAACCGTTTTGATTTACGATGGAGACTGTGGCTTTTGCCGCCTTTGGATTTCTCGATGGAAACACATTACAGGCAACCAAATTGAATATCTCCCTTACCAGGAAGTAGGAGAACATTTTCCAGAAATTTCTCTCGCTCAATTCCAAAACTCCATTCAACTCGTCGAACCTGAAAAAAAAATTTATTCAGGAGCAGAAGCAGTTTTTCGTGCTTTGGCTCACAATCCCAGCCATAAGTGGCCTCTCAAATTATATAAATCTCTTCCTGGATTTACTTTCTTTTCTGAATTTTCGTATAGAATCGTCGCTAACAACCGCCAATTTTTTTCAAAAGTCTCCAAGCTCTTTATAGCTTCAAAAGACGCTCATTAGAACTCATCTATACAAAAAAATTCTTTTTCTAGAACCAAACTACACTTTTTGCGCGCGGAAATATAAAGTTTATAGACGTATAATAAATCTTCGTCTCTACCCTCATAGAGAGCTAATCGAATGTCTATAATAGAAGTCTCGGGCCTGAACTACGAATACCCCGAAAAAATTCACCTGCAAGACGTATCATTCACTATTGAACCGCAAACTATCACGGCTTTGGTTGGCCCCAATGGAGCTGGAAAAACTAGCTTGATGAGCTGCCTTGCCGCCATCGCCCTACCAGTCTCAGGAAAAATCCATATCAGCAGTATTTCAGTTTTCAACGAACCTCGCCGTTGCCACCAAATGTTGCTATATCTTCCTGATTTTTTCAGCTTATACGACAAACTAACCATTCAACAGTTCCTGATCTACATGGCCATGTCACAAAAAATTCCTTCCGTTCAAATTGAAAAGGCCGTCTCCCAACCCGCAGCTCGTGTTCGCAAAGAAGAACATTTAAATAAAAAGGTAGGAGCTTTATCTAGAGGACTGAGGCAATTTCATGCAATCGGTTGAGCCATAATTCATGATCCCGAATTACTTTTTTTAGACGAGCCCGCTTTCGGTCTAGATCCAGAAGCTAGCCATAATCTTTCCGAACTTCTCCAATCTTTACTCGGAGAAGGAAAAACCATTGTTGTTTCTTCACACATTCCCTCAGAACTTGAAGATTATTCCACACACATGCTCGTAATAAGAGACGGGAAGTCGCTCGATTACTCCAAGATTGGCGATATAAAGCTATCGGAAAAGAAAAAAATGACTCTAACCCTAACTGAAAATACAGCTCAATATGCTGAACGTTTGCGACATATCAATTCTGTAGAAAATAATATCGACAAGGGAGCTTTTATAGAGTTTGATTTTGAGGACGATCCTCTATCTCACCGAGACCTTTTAAAAAAATTGATAAATGAAGGTTTTCGAGTTTGTGGTTTCGTAGAAAAAGAAATCGATCTCCAAAAAATTTATATCGATAAGTACGCTCCTGAGGAAAATAAATGGAATTCTAAAATGCTGAATTCCAAAGAAATTTATGGTTAGAGGCAAGCCTCCACCTTCTTGTCGCCACACCCATTATTTTAGGAACTATTTTTTATTTATTTTCCTTAGGAGATAACTCGAACGTCGTCGTACTTTCATGGTCCACTTGAATATTCATTATAATAACCGGTATTTTGGGGGCCAATCGAACTGAAGATAGCATGGTCATCGAAACCGAAGAAAGAATCTGTATATCCCAAAGACTCACACCCACTAATTCTTGCTTGATGGTTTGGGCCAAACTATTAGGAAGTTCAATCGCTCCTTGGTATGCAGGCATATTTTATCTAATCAATTTTTTTGACGCTGGTATCCGCCTAGAACTCGAAACTCTACAATGGGTTTTGGTTAGCCAAGGATTAATTCCTGGAGCTCTTTATTTAATAGGAGTTAACCTCGTTTGCCAAGTTTTAGGATTTATGATTGGGATAGGAGCAACAGAGGAAAGGTCTTCCTCTGGATCGCGTAGAACCTTCTGCGCAAATATTGATAAGACAATAATAGGAACTACCTGCATTACTCTATGCTTCAAAAGACTGGAACCAAACTCATTAATTAATTGGTATGGAATTCCTTTTGCCGAGTTTAATTTTTGGTTCTTTAGCTTATACGCTTATCTGGCTTGGGGCCTAATCGGCCTTAACGCTCAAATGCGTAAAGAGTTTCAAGTGCAAAACTATCCTCTAGTTTGGGTGAGTTTTCTCGCTTTCATCATCCTTTATATATCTGGTTTTGAATTTGCATTCGCTATAAAAGAATTTGGAGAAAAAGGTCCCATTTTTTTTCGTTCAATGTTGAGTTTTCTTTCTATGCCCACGCTAACTTACCTAACAATTGTTTGGGAAAAAACTGGCGGCTTCGCTCTACGCCAATTATTTAGCCTTATAAAACGAAGGGAAATAAAAAAAGCAGCGTTTGAAAATACCCCGGTGGACGATTTCGACCCTAGACGCGGGGGCAATTGGAATTGAGATTATCATCGTCTTTGGAACCGTGTTTGCTGATACAAAAATAACTGGAATATCTTCTGTTTCCTCAGAACTTTTAAATTTTTCACAAGTTTCGTAACCGTCCATTTAAGGTATCATGACGTCTAATAAAATTAAATCTGGGCTAGCCTGATTAGCGATTCTTAGAGCAATTTCTCCTCTTTGATCTGTGTATAAATTATATCCCTCTGGTCCCAAGGTTTCTCACAAAATATCTAAATTTGCAGGACTATCGTCAAGTATTAATATTTTGCTTTTTCGGTAAATAGACCGTCAAACTTGACTGTTTTCATCGTTATTTTTTGAAGGTAAATTTTTCGGCAGCGGCAACAAAAACAACTAGAAGCTAATATTAGATATATCAATATTTAGGGGTTTTATTATTCAGCGTTTCACACTACAACACCAAATAAATTCGAGTTAATTCTCTCCCACATCTTAACTTTATTATTTCATATCTTTCAAACTACCCATATTAATAAAAAATTTGATCATAAATACTAAAAGCTAAATAAAATTGCCATATCTATATCCCTTATAAGCTATCCAACATTAAATTTCGATGCTGTAACGATAATTTAATAGTTGCTTTTCTTCCAGTGATTTGATTCACACTGAAACATCTATCTTTAGATTTTACCGAATGCTCTCGCCTGCACTTAAATTTAGCGCAAGCGCTGAATTAAGTCGCAAAATTCATTGCTCTATTTTTTCCGAGCCAACAAAAAATTGTTCATCCCTTGCTAAATCAGGCGGCAGCACGAATTTAATATTCGGCGCCGATTTTGAAATAGGAATATTCAGAAGCACTCTAATAAAATAAACATAAGGATTCTGTCATGAATAAGATCGAGGCATTTAAATCTGAAAAAGATAGTTTGGACATTAAACGCGACATCGCACGCTTTGCCGAAGAAGGCTGGGAGTCAATTAGCGAAGAAGATATCCAAAGATTAAAGTGGCTAGGCTTATTTTTGCGCAAACCAACGCCTGGCTTTTTCATGATGCGAGTTCGAATTCCTAACGGAATTGCCTTTTCCTATCAAGTAAACGCTTTGAGCGATATTTCCAAACGATTTGGAAATGGGATAATCGATATTACAACTAGACAACAAGTCCAAATTCGTCATCTGAAAATAGAATCCATTCCAGAAGTATTCAACATAATGGCAAGTGCTGGACTCACATCTATGCAAACTGGCATGGACAACATTAGAAATATTATCGGTTGCCCTCTCTCTGGCTTAAACCCTAAAGAAACAGCCGATACGATTCCACTGGCAAAGGGGTTAACGGACCGTTTTTTAAATAACCCTGAATTTACTAATCTTCCTCGAAAAATTAATGTCGCAATTACGGGATGTCCTGATAATTGTGTTCACACGGAAACTCAAGATATAGCTTTAATTCCAGCTTTTCTAAATGAAACGGGAAAACAAATCCAAGGCTTCAACGTGTTAGTAGGTGGGAAATTAGGCTCTGGCGGGTACCGCATTGCAACGCCATTAGATGTTTTCTTAGAACCGCATGAAGTCGTTGATATATGTGCTCAGATTATTCTTATATACAGAGATCACGGTAACCGCGACACACGCACGCAAAACCGATTGGGATTCTTAATAGATGAATGGGGTATCGAGCAATTCCGAGAATTTTTAATCAAAAAAATAGAACGAACTTTGAGACACGCCGGAACGGATGCCCGGAACAGTGGACATAAAGATCATATTGGTATTTATCGTCAAAAGCAGTTATTCACGAATGCTGTAGGATTAAAAACCATTGTTGGAAGAATCACGGCAGAGCAGTTAACCCGTATTACTGAG
>CAWVUN010000092.1:0-6901 GCA_963932495.1 uncultured bacterium | reverse complement strand
CCTCATTAAAGCGGCTCCTCGGCTTAACGACAGACCTTGGAATGAAGTGACGATCAATCGGCATAATACACTTATACGAAACGACCAGGATGTCCATATGAGGTTTGACTTAAGCTCTGATGAAATTATCCGATATTTTTCTACAAAGTCCACGATAAAAGAAACGGAAAAAAATAATGTTTTATCTGAAAAATTAGAACGAAGAACTAAGAATAATTTTACAGGGTTACGGGCCGTTTGCGATTTAGAAGGTCTTGCTTCAAAGCTTTGCGTGAACGCTTTCCAAAACTTTACAGATTTTATGGAAAACAATCGAGACTTTAGAGTTAGAAAGCCTTGGCAGGTTTTGATGTTTGTGGATGGAAGCCAATTATGGAGGATTAATTTCGCGTTAAATTCGTCTTCCAGGAAGAGTTATATCTATGCTGACGCTGGAACAGATGCTAATACGCTTGCCGAGTATTTAAAGCATTTTGGCGGGCGAGGTGCGTGACCCGCTTTAGCAGTGAGTCGAAATCGAAATAGAGAAGTTTTTTGGAAAGGTAGTTATACTTTTGACATGTTAGCTTTTCTAATTTCTTCCGAAAACAGAAAATGCTTTGTGTCGTATTTCAATGTCGTTAGTATGATTTGTCTAGCTACTTGAGTTTCACGATTCATTACAATGGGGCCGACTAAATTTGCTGTCATCTCTGTATAAACTTCAGGGATATTGACGATAACTCGAATGACAAAGGGGTCCTCTGGTTCTAATCCAATTTCTTTTTTTTCACTGTCTAGGAGGGTTGGTTGGTAATCCTGAACAAAAATAAAAGGATCGGTTACGATGAAGGCTAATGCTGGGTTAATGAGCGATTGCATCCATTCAAGCGGGCAGTCCACCTCGTCAAAAGGGATAAATACAAATTTTGTTTCTTTCTCGAAGCCGTACAATCCATTAGGAAAACTGATTATATCGTCGGCGTTAAGCTCAATTTCGCCAAAGCGTGATGTATTGTATTTTGCCATAACTAGGAACGTCCTTTACAAGGGGTTAGAACGTTTTTTTATGTTTGCGTTGAATAATTGGGAAACTTTAGACAAGTCGATTTTGGCAGCTGCGGCTGCAGACTCGTTTTCACTTTTAATTTTGTGATAAAGCTCTTCACGGTAGACTTTGGTTTCTTTAGGTGCTTCGATACCGATTCTGATATTTCTCCCTTTGATTTCAATGACCGTAACTTTTATATCTTCGTTTATTTTTATACTTTCGCCTATCTTTCTGGTCAATACGAGCATACAATTTCCCAAAGGGTTTGGGTTAAATCGGGAATTATTTCCCAAGCTTAGGGGATTATAGCAAATTTAACTTTAAAAAACAGACAATCCCGTTTTTTGATTTGAGGTTTATATAAGCGATAACAATTGACACCATGTAAGGATTATGTTAATTTCGCTAGCTTTCTAAGGGGGAAACCTTTTAGCCGAGGTAGCTCAGTCGGTAGAGCAGAGGACTGAAAATCCTCGTGTCGGCGGTTCGATTCCGTCCCTCGGCACCTCTTAGAGGCCAATCTATAAGGGGTTTCTTTAGAATAATCAAATTAATCCCGCTTTTTCCTTCTCAGATAGTTCCGCCAACCATTTTGTTCTCAATGTTAAAGCCGCATAATTGACATGCCTGTTTTGATATCAAAAAAAGATTAAAGCTCTAAAAGAAATAATTTGATCCCATCATAAATAATAGGTCTGTTAGGAAAGCTTGAAAGTTGAATCTTGAAGGTATAGTTTCCTGGCTGCAAATATCCTATAAACTCTCTGGTTATCCAAGGAATTCTTTTAAACAAGTTTGTTTTTTTTTCAAAATCAAATCTCATTCCTTCATTCATAAGCTTCATTGGCAAGCTTAAAAAACGACTCTTTTGATCTATATTATTGATCAAAAGGTTATCCATAATTTTAGGGAAAGGCCCTTTTTGGTTTAAGGGTAAATCTCCTCGAATAAGAATAACCAAAGTGGGTTGTTTAATTTCCACTCGGTTGGTTTCTATTGAGCTGACTATCATTATATCTTGTGATGAGTTTTTTAAATAAATAGAAGACTTTCCTTCCAAAACCAATTTTTTATTTTCTAAAACTAAACCTTCTCCTTTAACAATCTTCCAAAAATGCCTCGTTTCTATATCTTTTTTTAAAATAGACTGAGCGGGTTTTTCCCCTAGGGTAACCATTTTTAAGTTTCCAGGCATTGTTTTTATTGGCCACTGGTTAGTCCATTTTTGAAAAAAGAAGACCCCATTTAAATGAGGAATTTTAAATTCATTCAGTTCCTTATCACTTCTAAAAATCATTCGAAATCGGTCTAAGTAATTAGATTTCATGATATTTTTCAAATGTTTTTGAGAAGTTTTTTGCGTGTATAAATAATAATTTGGGTCAGAAATACTTATAAAGTCATTTGGTTGCGAACTTTTTTGTAACTCTTTTCTCAACTCTTTCAAATCATTGTCCATAAAAGATGGATAATAATGATAAGCCAAAATATTAAATGAAAGAGAGGTGTAACAAAGAATGCTGGCCCCGATGGCAATGGAATTCCATCTCAATAATGACCATCCCTCAAAAGCTTTTTTTATTGAAAATGTGATTCCTGCAGTAAGAAATATTATAAAAATAGGAAAACAAAATAATAAATTACGGGGATAACCGTATACTCCAGTTAGTAAAGCAACTAGGACAGGAATGGCAAATAGCCAAATTGGAATCAACTGATACATGCGATTGCCAATCCCGGGAAGGACGATTCCTAATAAAAAGAATGGGAAAAACCAAATGAGATGCCCATTCAAAAACAATTGAATAGTTCTCCACATCAATCCTGAAAATATACCTAATATAGGATTATTGTTTAATCCATGAGACTCTTTAGAGTAATTGATATCATATTGAGCTACCTGCAACATATCATCTTTAATCGGATAGTAGGCAAGGATGATCATCACACCCATTAAAGTGAGAATTCCAATAAAATAGGAGACGAGTTTAGAAATTTGTCCAGAATCTAAATCGAATAATTTCCTGCCACCCCGAAAAAAAATAACCGAAAAAAACCACCCTGAAATCCCCCCAATAAAATAAATATTTGTCGGCAATGTATAAACAGATAGAAAACCGCCAAAAATGATCAAGAGTCCCTACCGGACAAAGTGTTTAGTTTCTAAAAACTTAATAAGGGCAAATAAGGTCAGGATTGATAGGAACATCAATAATCCATAACCCCTTGCAGTTTGGGAATATAAAATATGAATAGGGTTTAAGGCAGCAGCTAATAAGGCAAAATTCGCAATGAGTTGGGATCTAAAAATTGCGCAGCTTGTTAAATAAATTAGCCATAGGCAGGCGATTCCAGAAATAAAAGATGGTAACCGAATAGCAACTTCATTTTCGTCTCCAAAGAAATACATAGAAACACGCATGAGAAGCGTATGGAAAATATGATTACTTGCGCTGAAATAATTGGTGGCTGAGTATTTTAAAGTTGAAAACCCAAAATAAAGCAAATAATGATTTTCGTCGTGGTGGCCTAGCAGTCGGTCTAGATCCCAAATCCTCAACCCGATCCCTATGGTCAAAATCGATATAGGAATTATAAAACATTTAAATTTTAAATTAAGAGGATTTACGATGATTTGCACTGGGATGAATTTAAAGTTGCCAAAAAATGTTGTAGCCAGTTTGATCCTGTTTTTCTAAAGAATTTTAAAAAGAATCAATCAGGTCGAGTGGCTTTTTTGACAATCTCTTTATCAAAATAATTGATCGACATTCCTGCATCGAGCACAATTCCTTGAGCATTGATCCCTGATGAACGTTCGCTCAATAAAAAAACTGCGGTGTTTGCCACTTCCTGTGTAGCAACAGCTTGTTTTCTCAATGTTAGGTTTTCAGCATGTAGATAAGAATCTAAGTATCCTGGAATTCCGGCAGAAGCGGATGTTTTTAAAAGCCCAGGGTTGACGGAATTGAACCGAACCTCCGAAAAAGAGGAAAATGATTTGGCTAGAAAACAAACTGCAGAATCAAGCGCGGCCTTAGCTGGTGCCATATAACCATAATTCTCGGCCGCCATTCTAGTTGTTGAAATCGAAACGGTTATGACAGATGCTTTTGGCGAAAAAATCGATTTAAAAGTATTAGAGAGATTAATCAAGGAAAAACAGCTGACGTCTATAGCCTGTAAGAAATCCTTTTTTGAAGTCTCAAAAAAAGGTTTGGGACCTTCAGAATAGTTAGCGAAAGCAATGGAATGGACCATCCCATCAATGGCTTTGACATCTCTAGCTACGTTTTTGCTTAGTTGATCGATTTCATTTTGGTGTTCAACGTCGCAAACATAAATTGAGGAGGGAGATAGCTTGTCTGAAAGCGCGTCTTTCCTTGCTTCAGTTCTGACAACGTTTAGAACATTGGCACCTTCTTGAGTGAGAGTTTTTCCAATATGGTAAGCGACGCTTTTTTTATTAGCGACGCCAAATACCAAAATATTCTTATTTTCTAAATCAAGAAAACTCATGAGTTTCAGTTAGAAGGCTTAGTCTGTAGCGTTATTTTTGTGGTCATGGTTTAGCCTGCGAATTATCTAATAACATCGCGGCAAAGTCTACGGTTAGGATTTTCTTCGAATCCGACGTGATCTTTCCGGCCATATAGGCTGCCCCACCGGTTTTTTCTTTTAATAGGACTTCGGCTCGTAACAAATAGCCGGGAAACGCTGGGTTTTTTAGTTTAACATTCTGAATCCTGGTAATGACAGGTGTATGATCTTCTCCCGAATTGTTATCGCGTACGGCCATTAAAATAGCCCCAGATTGAAAAACAAATTCACACATAATAACGCCAGGTGTGATGGGCCGGTTTGGGAAATGACCTTCAAAAAAAGGTTCGGCCTCCTTTAACAACCATTCAGTAACGATTGAATCTCCCGTGTGTTCAACGACGCGGTCAATAAATAAAAAAGGGGGACGATGAGGAATATAATCTAAAAAGTTTTCCATATATTTCGCAAAATTATTCAGTCATTAAAACAGTCTAATATTCCAAAAGAATCTCAAGGCACCAAGTTTAACATATTCAATTAGCCCCTAAAACATGTTAATTTGCTCTCTCCTTTCATTGCTTTGAGGAGTAATTGATTCTGCTAATGTTAATAAATAAAATTATAATTTGGTTACTCTCTACCGCTTTTATATTCCTTATTTGCTTATTTGGTTTTACCCATGTTCGAGTTTACTTAATCGAAAAGGAAAATCCGCCAGAAGGTCTGTTTGTTTCAATCGGCGGCTTAAAAATTCATTACATTGAAAAGGGAGAAGGTATCCCTGTCGTTTTATTACATGGGGTGAGTAGTACATTAAACGACTTCACTTACAGTCCAGTATTTAACGAATTATCAAAAGTAGCTAGAGTCATAGTACCGGATCGTCCAGGTTATGGTTATAGCGAACGCCCAAACGGTCGAATTTCCCCGGCAGATCAAGCTTCGATTCTTAAAGCTTTTTTAGATAAGTTGGATGCAAAGAATCCAATTGTTGTAGGTTTTTCGTGGAGCGGTTCTATTGCTGCCGCTTATGGATTGAATTATCCGGAATCAGTTTCTGGCTTGGTATTTATCAACGGCGCGACTTATCCCTGGCCAGCCCCAGTCGATTGGGTATATAAAGCTGGAGTAAAACCGATCATTGGATCGTTTATAGGATACTTTTTTTTTGCTCCGGTAGGTTCTGTTGTATTGGAAGAAAATATCAAGGAAGTTTTTTGGCCTGGTTCTCCTCCGGAAAACTATGAAAATATTCCGATAGAATTAATCTTTAGACCGAGACAGTTTTTTGCCAATGCAGAAGATATGGTTGTTCTAAAGCCTTTTTTAGCTGAGCAAAGTAAAAACTACACGAAACTTAAAGTTCCAATTTCAATCATTGCATCAGAGGATGATTTAATTGTTTCGGCAACTATTCATTCAAAAACCTTAAGTGAAGCGGTGCCTCATTCTAAATTAGTTTCAATTTCAAATGCTGGACATCCTCTCCATCATAGTCATCCGAAAGAAGTATTAACGATGATTGTGGATATGGTGAGGACAACTAAAGCCGGTTAAAGGATGTTAGTTGTACTTGATTAAGTTTTTGTGGCGTTTGGTCAATCCTGGTAAGTGACTTTACTGTTTCGGGGATAAACTAAATGGCTTTCGCTCCATTGGTTCGCGTTGTTGGCGTCCCATTCCGAATTGTCGTCTGCCGTTTTCATGCGAACACCACCTTTCCCACCATAAATCAAAAGCGCGACGCCGTCTCCAGATTCTTCAATTTGGCAGGCGTAAGCGGGACAAGGTGTTTCATTTTCTCCATCCCAACCGGTAATTGAGACGAGAACGTCTTTTCCATCTTTTTCGTATTGAAGCGAACTAATTTTGCGAGATTGAGAAATAACGTTATACATCTTGCCTACGCTTTCTTGGCAATTAGAAGAAGGTTCGACTTCTAAAAACATATTAGCCTCGTAATAATGAAATGATTGATGACCTATTATAATCTATTACGAAGACAGTCAAACAACTAAAATTAGGGCCTTGTGGTAATAGCTTTGATGAAAGCATCCAAGAATTTAGGATCAAATTGACTATTCATTTTTTTTTCATCATTGTAAGTGCTTGCAAGGGAGTAAAAGGTTCTCGATGATCTCTATCGCATGTTAGTGAACTAAATACGTCCATGATGCCGTAAATTTTTGCAAATGGAGTGATTTTGTTTTCGGATAAGCCAAAAGGGTATCTCGTGCCATCAAATTTTTCGTGATGCTCTGATGCCATCGCAAGTATATTTTTGCTATAGCACTTTATATCGTTAAGTACTTTCTTTCCAGCAGCAGG
>CAWVUN010000091.1:0-6906 GCA_963932495.1 uncultured bacterium | reverse complement strand
GCAAAATTTTGCGCGAGTGCTCTCAAAAACCTGGGACATGAAGTTGTTTCAGTGAATTGCGAAGAATATGCGGAAGCGTTTTTTGCGACTAAAAACATCACTAAAAACTCTAAAAATTCGGAAGTGCTTTCAAAGCTCTTTATGAATTTTATGAATGAAGTTATTGTGGCTAAAGCTGCAGACTTTCGTCCTGACTTGATTTTAGCCTTGGCTCAAGCTCCTTTATCTCCGGAAGGAATTTCTCGTTTAAAGTTGATGGGGGCTCCAGTAGCATTTTGGTTTGTTGAAGATTTTCGTACTTTGGGTTATTGGGAACATGTTGCAAGCTGTTACGATCATTTTTTTACGATTCAACGCGGTTCGTTTTTTGAAGAGCTAGAGAAAGGAGGTATAAAAAACTATTATTATCTTCCTCAAGCGTGTTCGCCCTCGGTTCATAAACCGTTGGATTTAGATTCAGGAGAAAAACAAAAGTATAAGGCGGACTTATCTTTTATGGGAGCCGCTTACTATAACAGGAAACAATGCTTTCCACGGCTTTTGGATTTTGATTTTAAAATCTGGGGAACTGAATGGGATTTAGGAACTGCCGTTGGGAAAAGAGTTCAAAATAAAAATGAACGTGTTTCTACTGAGGATTGCGTAAAGATATATAACACTGGCAAAATTAACTTAAATCTCCATTCTTCTACATTTCATCAAGACGTGAATCCAAATGGAGACTTTGTAAATCCTCGAACGTTTGAAATTGCCGCTTGTGGCGCGTTTCAACTGGTAGATGAAAGATCTGAATTATCAAGTCTTTTTAAACCAGGAGAAGAAATAGTTACCTTTAAAGATATTGACGATCTAAAGAATAAGATAGCTTATTTTCTCGATAGAAAAGAAGAGCGTGAAGCTATTGCTGTGAGAGCGCGGATTAAAGCGATTTCGGATCACTCGTTTGAACGACGTTTAGAAGAAATGCTTGTTCATATTTTTCAAAGTAATCTGAAACTACTGGAAAACAAGTTAGATAAACGAGGAAGTAACGTAGGATTTTTAATAGAGCAAGCTGGAGAAAAATCGGATTTGGGGACTTATTTAAAGTCTTTTGACAGCCAACGTGATTTAGCTTTGAAAGATGTTGTAAAAAGAATTGAGTCAGAAGAAGGAGACTTGACCCAAAACGAGTTGCTTCTTTTGATGGTTGACCAAGTGGTTAAGGAGGACATCTCTTAAATGCCCAAAAAATTTTTAATCATGAGTTTGACTCGGATGGGAGATTTGATTCAGTCCACCCCATTGATTTCAAGTTTACGAGAACGTTATCCTGATGCGACCTTGACATTGGTTGTTTCCAGCGATTTTGCGGAGTTTGCGAAAAGGGCGGAACATATCGATGAGATTATTGTGTTTAACCTCCGACAATTTAATCAAAAAGGAGATAAAGGCGAACTTAAGTCTTGGGTCGAGGTTTATCAATATGTTGAAGGATTCTTGAATGAATTGTCCTTCTTTAATTTTGACAGAGTTTACAACTTAAGTCATTCCAAGTTAAGTGCACTCATGCTTCATTATTTGAATATTCCGGAAATTATTGGGTTTCATTGTAATCGGAATGGGGACAGGAAGACAGGGCACCCTTGGCTCCAATATTTTGGGATCGAACCGTTCAACAGACTTTGTAATCCGTTCAACTTAGCCGATATTTATTTGTTGTCGGGAGATTTCGAGCCTGGTTCAGCAGCACTTTCTATAATTCATGATTCTGAAGACGATCTGGCAGTAGAGGAGTTTTTAGGGCAAATAAAAATAGATGGCGAGGAATTAGTCATTGGAATACAAGCGGGTTCAAGCTTGGAAGGTCGACGCTGGTCCGTAGAATCCTTTTCAGCTTTAGCGGATTTGCTATGTTCTAAGTTGAACGCCAAAATAGTTTTATTGGGAGTAAATTCTGAATCGGAAACTGCTGGGGAAATTGTTCAGGGGATGTTACACAAAGATCGGATTTTGGATTTAACCGGGAAAACGAACATCAGTCAGTTGATAGGTGTTTTGAAAGGATGCGACTATTTAGTTACAAACGATACTGGTACGATGCATATCGCCGCTGCTTTGAACATTCCGATAGTAGGTTTGTTTTTTGCTCACGCACATCCTCAGGAAACAGGTCCTTTTGGCAAAGGTCACATCGTCTTTCAAGCTCGAATTTATTGCGCGCCTTGTAGTTATGGCGTTTCTTGTAATGATGTTGTCTGTGTAAAAAAAGTTTTGCCTCAAGATGTATTCGCTTATATGGAGCAGCATCGTCGACATGGGAATTGGCAGTTAGAAAGTGATTTGGTTCGCTCTGATGAGATAAATGTATTTGAGACAGGGTTTGACGAAGACGGTTTAATCGCTTTCAAGCCTTTATTGAAAAAAACTCCAACTGAATTGGAAGTGTATAGCCGTTTTTATCGTAGGTTATGGGTCGATTCTTTAAATAAAAAGACGGTTAAAGGGGAGTCTTTAAAAAAACTTGTAATATCTATTCGAGACGATTTTGAATTAGAAGGATTGCGCGCGACTATTTTGAGAATGGGGGAAGGCTTTAATATTTTTAGAGAATTGCGCTCTATAGCGAGAAGTGGAATTAAAGTTTGTGAAAGCTTGGATAGTTCTGTTACTCAAAATAAAGTTACCTCAGAAAAACTAAAATTATTTGCCGAATCTATAGAAGAAATAGACGAAAAAATTGATCGGTACGGTATGTCGCACCCACACGTAAAGCCAATAGCGGATATATTTGATAAAAGAAAAGAGAACTTGGATGGAGACGATGTGGAGCTGTTAAATAAAGAAACAAAAGTTTGCTACCAAAAGCTTGAAAACGAATGCAGGAGAATGGTTGAAATTATGGAAAACGTTTTTAAGTCTTTTAATATCTCTCGGGAAGATTATACGGAGCTAAGTTCCAATAAGGTCGCTGTTCCAGCCAAGTAAGAGGCTAGGTGAGATTTGCCATCGTCTTTAATGAAACTTTCTAAAAACTCTAACGAGGCTCCTCCTCCTGTCGACACAAAAAAGTTAGATGTAAAGTCATTGAATAAAGCGTAAGCATCTTGACCTTTAAAATCTATTTGGATTAGATCTTTATTAATAGATGTAGAAAGTTGGTTTTCAATTTGGTGTCTTATTAGTTTTATGAGATCCTCAAATTTAAATTTATTTAAGATCGCAGCAGTATCTCCTCCGCCAATTACCGCAGAAAATTTTCGATCGACTAAACTTCTTGCAAAAATAGTCTTGATAATACCTTTGGATCCTTCTCCATACTGGTCGGTAAATGGGTGATCGTATGCTCCGAGAGGACCGTTCCAAAAAACGTTTTCTATATCGCTTTTTAATAGATGTTTAGAAAAGTGAGAAACGCTGTTTGGGCCAACGTCTAATTGAATCTCACTATTCCAATCAGGTTCGTTACGGAGAGAAAAAGAAGTCTGTTGAAATTCTTTAACGACTTTATAATCTGTTGGAAAAATAATGTTGACCCCTTGAGTTTCAGCGAGGGCTAAAATTTCTTCGGCTAATCGGACTTCTTCTATAAAGGCTTGATTATCATCTCCATTCTGCGAGCAAAGCTTTGCAGGAATTTCGCGTGGAGTTAATTCATCGATACGACCGGCAAATGACTTTGCTACAACGAAGGCGTTTACCATCTTGCCGCCTAAAAGTATCTTATTCACTTTAGAATTGACAAACTGTTTTAGCATTCCAATTTTACTGGCAATTTTTGAGCCTCCCGATAGAACTGCTGTTTTCTCAGGATTTTTTAAAATTCTAAAACCAAATTCCCCAAGTCGTTTTATCTCTTCTACTAGTAAGGATCCCGATACTGCTAGCTTGTCCTGACTTCTCATGATTTGTGGAAGCATTTTGATACTTTTTGATAGACGATGATTTGTCCCAAAAGCACAATTGATATAGATATCTGATAAACTTGCTAGTTTTTCAATAAATTCTTTGCGATTAATTTCAGGATTTTCTGGATCTAATAAATACCTCAAATTAGGAAGAAATTTTATGCCACCTAAAGGTAATTGATGTTTGCTTACAATCTCAAGAGAGTGGTTCAGTTGTGAACCAATTATTTCTGGCGGAAAAATCGTATAGAGATCTCGATACCTTTGCTTTACCAGGGTGTCGAAATGGTTGCAGACAAACTGCAGGTTGAACATCCCATCCCATCCAGAGTGATTCTTTTTTATGTGAGGCCTTCCCAAGTGAGACCCAATAATGATTCTGCAATCGCCATCTGTTAGGTCGTGAATTTTTCTAAATGTCAAATCTAGGAATCGTCGAATTCGGGTATCGTCGTCAACAACATAGTTGCCACGACTGGTGGCAGCCATAGGGACATTAAAATCAACCCGAATGAATATGGTTTTTCCCTTCAAGGATTCTTTTGTTAGTTGGTCCAATGACATTAAACCTATATGATTTTCCATTATTAACCCTTTAAAGGAGTAGGAAGGTTTGACACAAAAAAAATTAGAAAGTCAATTCCGTGCGATCGGTTTGGAGTATATGAAACTGGAGTAAAAAGGGGCATTACTTTAGAAGTTGGCACAACTATTAATCTAAATACTTCAATAACTTAGATAAAGTAACTGGGTTTTTTAAAAAGCCCAGCCTATGTTTTACATAGTACATTATTTTTTAATTATTTTTAAGTACTTATCTCAATAAAATATTCTAAATTAAATTATTTCTTTAAAAAAACTTTCAATGCAGCATTTTTTGGGTCAAATGGATTTAGCTTTAGAGCTTTTCGAAAAAATAATCGGCCTTTTTCTTTTTCATTTAAATTGAAATAGTAAATTTTTCCTAATTCTCTAGCAATGTAATCTTTATTAGGTTTTAGTCGAATAGCTTTTTGTAAATATATTGCGGATTTTTCGTAGTTTTTTAAAGTTTTGTGGCAATTTGCCAAACTTAAAACTGTTTCGATTTGTTTAGGATGAAGCATTAACGCATTTTCAAAGGGTTTTAATGATTTTTGACATTCGCCGATCATCGAGAAACTGACTCCCAAGTTATGGTACGCCTCAAAATACCCTGGTCTAAGCTTTATTGTTTTTTGGTAATGTGGTATAGCCTCTTTATTTTGTCCCATAAGACTTAGAGCTCGGGCCATGTTCAAATGTGGACGCGCTTTTTCTGGGCTTTTTCTAACAGAATCTGACCATAATGCATACTCTGAAACCCAATCAGAGTTTCTATTAATAGTATTTATTGCAAATATTGGGATTAAAAAAATAAGAATTATAAAAACTCGTCTTTGTATAGAAATGGCGCAAAAAGCGATAGCCAATCCAATGCAGGGTAGATACATCCTGTGCTCGGTGACGATATCGATTAATGGAATGAAGGATGACTCTGGAGACAGGGCGATTATAAACCATACAATCCCAAAAATAGCCAATTTCTGAAAGTTTCGTGATGCATAAAGAACTGCCCCAAGAAAAAGGATCCCAATAATCAGTTTGGGATCTGATATAGATTCAATAAGCTTCATATCTGGATCAATATTCTGATTGAATGGGAGGGCTATGAGCTTAAAGTAATAGAATGAAAGCCATTTTATTTGCGATAGAATATAGTCCAATCTATTAATGGTGAAGGAACCTTCGTCGGCTATATGAAAAAGACCCCGTTTTGTAAAAAAGGCTCTTTGGATCAAAATTGTTATTAAGGGAGCTAAAAAAATTAATAGTAGTTTTCTCTCTCTCCTAACTAAGGAAAACACTCCTTCATTAGCTCGGTATTGAATCGTAATATAGTAAATAGTCATGATTAATGGTAGAGAGATTGCCGTCAATTTTGAGCCAATACCTAAAACCATAAGCCCCAGAGAGAGCGTAAATATAACCAGATATTTTAAGCGTCGAAAAGGGGTTTTAGGTTTTGAAAAATAAGCTTGAAGAGCGCAAATAAAAGAGTAGAATGAAAAAAGGTAAAAAAATGTGCTTAATAAGGCTGACCTATTTACTAGATAAGAAACCGTTTGTGTAAAAACCGGATGTACAGAAAATAAAATTGCGGCCAACAGGGGAAGGTTGAAATTAATTTTTAGTGATGGATCTTTGTTACAAAAACTTTTTGCAAGCGTCCCGGTAACAACAAAAATCAATATGCAAACACTTAGGTGAATCAGTAGATTAAGTAAATGAAAACCAAAAGTGTCTAAATACCCTAGCCAAATATTAAAGGTTAGTGTAAGGCCAGAAACAAACCGATTAGAATAATTTGTTACATCATATTTTTTAAAGAATGCATCTAAACTTTTTAAGGAATCATTTTTTTGTATATAGATTACTCCGTCAAACTGGAAAGGAGAATTTAAAGAATTTGAGTAAGAAAAGATTCCGAGCAATATAATGACTAAGTAAGACCTTAGATAATTAAAAAGTATAGATTTTGGTTGTGTTTTCATTGATAATCGAATATTTTCTTGAGTATTTAAAATTAGCCGCTTAAATATGAGCAGTCTTAACCATCCCCGCAATGGCCAATCTAAGTTTTTTCGCACATTAACCCTATTTTTTATTACTCCTTTTATTAGCAATAATTGCCGATAGCCCAACATGCGGAAACCAAGAGTATCCGACTATCTCGCCTAAATCATTCTAAGTAAATCAATCAAGCGTTATTTTAAGTTTTATGGCGAGTAAAGAGAAATAAAAATTATATTTTTATGGAACGCTCCACATGGCGGTATCGATAGAGAGGTTTAAAGATATATGACCAAAAAAATGTTAATCAATACGGATCACCCAGAAGAATGCCGGGTGGTTATTACAGAAAATGGAAAACTTGACGAGTTTATTGTAGAGCATTCGGCGAAAGAAAGGATTAAGGGAAACGTTTATCAAGGAATAA
>CAWVUN010000090.1:0-6908 GCA_963932495.1 uncultured bacterium | reverse complement strand
AAAGCAAATACACAAAAATGGCGCATAAGGCGTTCTGACCTCCTTGAATATATCCTTCTTTCATTTTTTGCCCAGACTGATAAAGATGAACTCCGTTACCAGTAATTAAAGGATCTATCGAGCGAAGCTCTTTCAAAAAGGATTCCATCTCGACTCGTTTCCACATATCTATACTAGGATAAATAGTTAGCAAAAACCTTCCATCATTACCTATATAACGTCTTTTAAAGTCTTCTGGAAATTCATCTAAAACAACAGGCCCCGAAGTTACGCTCCGACGCAGAGAATTCATCTTATTTCGGTAATCCTCTAACAATGTATCGGAAAAACTCTGTAATCTCCTTTTTGAAGTTTCTATTCCTGTTTCATCTAAGTTTGTGAGAGCAGCTTTCGCCCATATTCTAGAACGGGCAATCTCTTTTACCGTAGATTCGTCTTCGTTAAAATTATCCCTATCCTGTAATTTAAATAAAATTCTTTTCAAAGTTCGCTTGATATTTCTAATCGATATGGATTCATTTTCCGACTCGATTTCTATTTTCGATACAAAAGGTTCTAGCTGTTTAATCTTCTCTAATTTAATTTCTTGATCATCAGGAAACAAAGAAGCAACGCTTTCTACCTTTTCAACGGTAGAAAGTTTCTTAAATTCTTCGCTTCTTTTTCTTGCTTCTTCTAAAGTTGAAACTAAGGAAACAGCATACCAAGTCGAACGATTTCCCTTTTTCATCATCTTTAACTCGTATTCAACTGCTTCAGTCCCCTTTGCTTGCAAATTGAGAATATTATAATCAAACTCAAAATCTTTCAAAGGCCAAGAAGCAATAACTATCATGATTGAACAAACTAAAACAATAAGCTTGTAACGAGAATAAAAAGCCACGGAAAACTGACTTTCTTTTTTTTCTGCTGTGAAGTATCTCTCTCTACTAGGGCGCCATTTTTCAACCAACGTTAAACACGCTGGCAACGTTATTGTCATAGCAATAAAACATAATACAATTCCTCCTCCAGAAATGATCCCAAGCTCCGCAATCCCCCGAAAATCAGCCGCTGCAAGGGCTCCAAAAGCGATTGCCGTGGTTATAGCTCCCGCCAAGTTTCCTTTCCCCGTTCCTATTACTGTTTTACGCAACGCTAATTTAGGTTCATGTTCCTTCAACATTTCTTCCCGATAACGTTCAAGCAGATGAATACCAAAGTCGATACCCAATCCGATCAAAATAGTAGTGAACACAACCGATAAAATATTAAGGCTTCCTACCGTTAAAGTCGTGTAACCTAAAGTCCAAAATAACGCGAGTACCAAACAAAAAACCGCCAAAAGTGGCCTTACAACGCTTCTAAAAACGATAACAAATAAAAGAGCTACGCCAAATAAAGTTATTTGGGAAGCAAAAGCCACATCTCGCAAAGTTGCCGCCATTTCATCTGCTGCCACAACTTCAGCTCCTGTAAGTCCAACAAGAATCCCATTAAACTTTGGAGCGAGTTCGTAAATCATAGAGCGGATAGCCTCAATAGACTGCTTTGCTCCAGTAAAATCTCCTTCCGTTTCCTTTGGGTTGATCAACACAAAAAGCATCGAATTATCGTTCGAAACGAGATAGCCCTTTTCTTTAAGAGATCCATCTTCTTTTTTCGAAATAAAATACCAGGGAGAATTATAAGGAGCTTCGCTTTTTAGATGGGTGGCCGTTTGCTCTAATACAGCAGAGAGGAGACTTAAATCGCTTTGATCGTTCTTTTTCTCCTTAATATTCTCATCTTCTACCAACCCGGAAAGCATGGAGTCAACCATTCCTGAACTTATTTGACGATCTACCATCGCCAAAAAGTTATTTAAGCCAGGGTTGTCATTGAAGTCCTCTAAAAAATCTTGACGCATTAATACTTTGGAAACCAAATCGTCTAACTCATGGTTTTCTAAATAGAGTAGTCCCTTAGCTTTAAAATACGATGTGTCGACTTTGTAAAAAAATTTTGAGAAAAGAGAAGGGTTTTCTGTTAAACGCGTCGCAAAAGCCTCGACAAACTCTGCCATTATTTTCGGGCTGGGGCCTTCAACCACAGCGATCATCCCGTCATAGTCGTCAAAGGCGTTGCGGTAATCTTTATATAATTTATTATAGGAAAGATTTTGGGACACCAGATCGTCTCGTCCCGTTTTAAACTTGAGACGATCTTGAACTACCCATATGGAAGCAAAAGCAAAAAGTATGGAAATAAAGAGAACTGACGCAGGCCAAAGAGAGGCCCAGTCGAAAAATCGATTTAAAATTCCATTAACTAATTTGTCAAAAACGCCAGATCTCTGAGGGGATAACTCCGACGAACCCATAGGGGCGCTTTCGCTGTGGGATATTTAGAAAGGAAACTACTTGAAACTAGAACTAGAAAGTAAAACCAAGAGTAAGCAGGTTTGCATTCAGGCCAATATTTGGCTTTTGAGTCCCAGCGTTTGAAACATGAAAAAATCGATAATTAACGGAAAACGAACTGCCTTTGGGCCTAAAAAACTCCAACCCAACGCCAAGATGAAGAAGAAATTGAAAATCGCCGCCTATTTCTCGTTCGGCCAAATCTTTTTCATCCCAATCCGTCACGGAAAAACCCGCACCGCCGAGTAATGAAGGAGCCCAACTTCTTCCAGGTTTTACGAATTTATACTGCAACATGACAGGAGAAATCCCTACTAAAGAACCAAATGCGGGATTATGTAAAAAATCCGCGCCAAGCTCCGTAAACCAATATAAATTACCTTGATAAAACGACTTACCAATACTTCCAGTCAAATCATATTGAAAATTTGCCGCTATATGAAAAAATTGAATATCCGTACGGTCAATCCCTAAAGGAATGTTTACACCACCGCCATATCCTAACTCGCCACCGAATTGGTAATGACCTTTTTCAAACCTTTCTACCGACCCAGCTAGAGCATTACTTCCCAAACAAAAAGCCAAAGAAAAGATAAAAAAGAACAAGGTTTTTCTAACTAATTTCATCAACTGTATTCCTAAAATTTAATAAAAAAACAAAACGTGAGGATCTTAACACAGTATTCTATGTTTTTTCATTTCATTTTTTAAAAAACTACCCGGATTAGTCGTAATCATTGTAATACTATTACATAAGCAAAAAATTATTTCAGGTAAGCTTATAGCTTTTATTGCATTGAGTTTTGAACCAATTGATGATAGAAAGATAACGCTTACAATCATGAAAGTTTAATTTTTTTGGAGGTACTGTCTATGATGGGAATTGGTTTTCCCGAGTTATTTATTATTTTATTAATAATAATGATAATTTTTGGCGCAGGAAAATTACCAGAAATCGGGAGCGCATTTGGTAATAGCATCAGAAACTTCAAAAAATCTATGAAAGAAGCCGACGAAATAAAATCAGAAGCGGAAATAGATCAAGCTGTGCTTGAGGCAACTTCAGATTCTCCTAATCAAGAAACGTCTACCGACGAAAATACCGAAGAATCTGCTGTGTCCCCCGTATCCGATCAAGCTAGCCCAGAAAAATAAATACCTCAGAGCTAATATAATCAGCTCTGAGGTATTTCTAGTCTTTAATGAGAAGAATATTTTCCTATATATAAGACAGATAGCTATATGACAACCGACCAAAAAGCGGAAGAAGAAGCTCTAGCGCGTAAGTTAGTAAAGGGCGATATGGAGGCATTCGACCGGTTTGTTGAGATTTTCCAAAAGAAAATATACTCCTTAGCGTACAACATGACCAATAACCAAATGGACGCTCAAGACGTTACGCAAGAAGTGTTGTTGACTGTCTATAGGAAAGCAAATACTTTTCAGGGTAAATCTGCTTTTTCTAGCTGGGTCTATCGAGTCGCTCTTAATACGGTTTATATGAAGCTACGGAGCAAAAAAAAAGAACAATCAATTTCTGTTGAAGATTCGTTTCCCCGTTTTAACGTAGCTGGTTACCACCAAGAAGGCATCCGCGATTGGTCCGAAAGTGCCGAATCCTTGTTATTTTCTAACGAAACGAAAAATATTATCCAAAGCGCAATAGATCAAGTTCCCGAAAAAGAAAAAGTTGTGTTTTTATTACGGGATGTTGAAGGACTTTCGACTGAAGCAGCTGCAGAGGCACTTGAGTTATCTATTTCAGCCGTCAAATCGAGGTTGCATAGAGCACGCTTATTTTTAAGAAAAAAACTAGCGAATTACTTTGAAGAAAAGCACGCTTCGGGGGTAGCTAAATGATTTGTTGCAAAGAATGCCTCGAACTACTTCATGATTACTTAGAAGATACTCTCAGCCAAGAAATTAAAATATCGCTTGAGGAACACTTTCAAGATTGTCCTCCTTGTATTTCTTTTTTAAAGACTTACAAAGCTACAACCAATGCATGTCGCAAAATGCTAACACAAACAGAAGTGCCGGATGAAGTCGCCGCAAGCGTAAAAGCGTTTATAGACAAGAATGTAAAAAAATAAATTCTCCTTTTAAAAGCTTGCTATAAACCAACCACCATTGACAAACCTAGTAAGTTTAACTATATTGCATAAAAGCGATTATGCTTCTTGTAGACTCGAATTTTTAATAGATCTATTTTTTGCCGTAGCGGCAGGGGTTATAATTAACTTCCTAATGTTTGCCGTATGCGGCTTATTTATTTTGTCAACGCCGAGGTACTGTTTATGGTCGAAATGAAAGTTGAAGGTTTGACTTTAGACCCTCTTACAAATATGCCCATTGTTATTTTGAAAGATGTCACCGGATCTAAAGCTCTGCCCATATGGGTTGGAATTTTTGAAGCAAATGCAATCGCTTTAGAAATTGAAAGCATTTCCACTCCACGACCTATGACACACGATTTACTTAAAAACTTAATTCACACATTCAAAGCGGAAATTAACCATGTTTTGGTTAATGAATTAAAAGACAATACCTTTTACGCTGTTATTTCAATTGCTATAAACGGAGATACACTCAATATAGATTCCCGCCCTAGCGATGCAATTGCACTTGCCTTAAGGGTTAAAGCACCCATATTTGTCGATGAAACTGTAATTGAAGCCGCAAAAAATATTGAGCTACCTGAACAAGATGAAAGTAAGGCCGAGGAAAAAGAAAA
This sequence comes from uncultured bacterium, assembly GCA_963932495.1. Taxonomy (GTDB): domain Bacteria; phylum Nitrospinota; class Nitrospinia; order Nitrospinales; family JAJDAT01; genus JAJDAT01. The sequence goes on along the minus strand of CAWVUN010000090.1, from coordinate 1,793 downwards.
TTTATCAAAGTGGATTGACAACATTAAACCTCAAGATTTTGGCAACCTATAGAGTTCTTTTTATTTCCTATTTGCAGCCCTATTCCTTTCTTTTTCTTGGTGCTTTTATGTGGATTCTTTATACTTTACCTACCATTTGACCCCATTATCCATTCTCTCACTAGAGATCTAAAAATTGGTACCAATAAAAAAGATTGGTATTTTTTGCAAGCATAACCCCCCAGTCGAAAAAAAAGTTATAGAAAATATTACTTTATGGCTGGAAAGCAAAAATTTTGATCTTATTTTTGAGAATGAAGCTGCGTCTATTCTCGGAAAAGAAAATGGGCACAATCCAGACGAAATACCTAAAGTTGCTGATTTAATAGTGGTTTTAGGCGGCGATGGAACTTTGCTTGGAGTCGCTCGTCTAGCTGCAGGTCATGATGTTCTTATCCTCCCCGTGAACCTCGGTACCTTAGGTTTTTTGGCAGAAATTTCATTTCCAAATTTTCGTGAAGAATTTGAAAAAATTAGGAATGGAAACTACCAAGTCGAAAACCGCATGCTATTAAAAGTTTCTCACTATCGAAATAGCAAAAGACTAAAGAAATTTCATGCGATGAACGAAGTCGCGTTAATCAAAGGAATTGAGTCCGGCCTTATCAACCTGGAAGTGCATGCCGATGGGGATTATATGACTTCTTACCGCGCTGACGGTTTGATTGTCGCAACTCCTACTGGATCAACTGCCTACTCGCTCTCGACAGGAGGCCCCATTCTACACCCCTCGATGAATGCGATAACGCTTTCTCCTATTTGCCCCTTTGCCTTGACAAATCGGCCCATTGTCGTCCCAGATGGATCAGAGCTCGCAGTGAAGCTTCCAGAAGACAGCAGCCCCATACGTTTTGCTGTAGACGGGCAAGAAGGAGGCCCAATGGAGCCTGGCGATATTCTTAAAATAAATAAAGCGGAAGTTCCCGTAAAAATCGTTCAGCCTTCTGGAAAGAACTTTTACCAAGTTTTACGCGAAAAATTACATTGGGGAGCTAAACCGTAAAACAGAAACTAGTTCTATCTCTTCTAAAAACCTAAATATCTGCGGGTTTAAAATGACAACCCATAATTTGAGAGAAATACAATGAGTATCCTCTTAAAGATTGTTTTAACGGGGTCGCTATTTTTTACATTTTTTTCCATAGCGACAGCCGAAACACCTCCTCTTCCAACAGTTCATCGCGACATGATTCTACTTAAAGACGCTTGCTATACCATGGGAAGCGAAGAATACATCGCCGAAGAACCAGAGCATAAGGTTTGTTTAAATGGTTTTTTTTTAGACCGGAATGAAACTACTCAAAAGCAGTTTGAAAGTATTATGGAGTTCAATCCATCCCGTCAAAAGGGAGATGATTTACCAGTCACAAATGTAACCTGGTCAGAAGCGGAAAACTATTGTCGGAAATTAAAATTACGATTGCCTACGGAAGCGGAATGGGAGTTCGCCGCTCGCGCAGGAGGGAAATTTAGCTATTCTTGGGGATGGGATATGGACGACGCTTACGCGTGGTATAAAACCAATTCTAAAGACAAACTGCATCCGGTTGGGGAAAAAAAACCGAACGGCTTTGGATTTTATGATTTAAACGGCAACGTTTGGGAATGGGTGACTGATTGGTATCGACCTGAATATTATGAAACAGTTTCCGCAAAAGAACCTGTAGAAAACCCAATAGGACCATTTACCGGCCAACACATGATCCTCCGTGGAGGTTCCTATGCCGACGATCCTTTTTTCTTAAGATCTGCCT
>CAWVUN010000089.1:0-6978 GCA_963932495.1 uncultured bacterium | reverse complement strand
TTTGCCATTGGATTCCCTCCTAGAATATACGCGAAAAAAATATTTTCCACAATTGAGATTTTAATCTGTCATAAAGCGAAGCAAGACCAAAAGCAACAAATGGAATTGAAGCAATCAATAATCTTCTCCCATAAGAAGAAAACTCTGCCAAAGTCCACGTCAAAGTCAAGTAAAACGACCAAAATGCCAATGCAATTGCCAGCCATTTAAAAACATTAGCTTCCACCTCCTCTGGATAACTAATTTCAAATAAGGGAAGAAGCTTAATTTTTTTTAGCTGAATAAAAAACAAACTCACATAACCAATTAGCCATGGCTGGAAACACCAAAAGAGCCCAAAATAAGGGCTCGCCAAAACCGAAATTAGTCTTTCCCATAATAAACTGAAAGTTAGCGGAATCGCTAACATCTTAAATTTGTCTAAGTGAGGATCATCAGGGTAATAACTTCCGAATAAAATAACCCAAATTAAAATTTGAATCGAAATTGTCGCAGCAAAGGCTAATAAAATTGCCCCACAAGTTTTACTAAAAATAGCTAAAGGCTCTTTCTTTTTAGGAATAAACCATGCGATGACAAAAAATATGGCAATAGGGAACACTCCTATTGCCATATTTGTGTAACGCGACATCCCGACTAAAGCTAAAACACACCCCAAGCAAAACCCCCAAGGAATAGAGTTTTCTGAGCTTGGCCGACGGAACCAGATATATAAAATTAAGGATAGAGTGAAAAATTCCGCAAAATGCCCCATACGACTGCGAACAAAAGCAAAGTAAGGCAATGGGGAAGATAAAAACAAAGTCCAGCAAGACCATAAAGCCGCTTTTCGAGTAAATAACAAACTCAAAGTCTTATAAAGAAGTAAAAACCCGCAAAACACGTAAAATATAGTGCCCAGACCCGTAGTAACTAAATGACTCCACCCATAACCGTAAGTTTTTTCGGCAACGCCTACAAAAACTAGGAGTTTCTCTACGACCTCACCAATCAAAAAGAATGGAGCCCATAGCAAAGCTGGTCCACAAGGCCATAAATTTAAAGAATAATTAGTTCTAGTTAAATGATAAAAATAAGCGTAATTTCTTTCATTGAGAAAATCTACGTCTCCATCAAAAAAAACGGATCGTAAATAGGCGTAATATCCTTGATCGTCACCTGCATCTATAGTTGTTAAAGAAAAAAAACTTGAGTGTTCAAAAGGGTCAATATTAGAGCTGAACAAACCTAGCGGGGTTAAAATCAGGGCACAAAGGAAAAAAGGAAGAAAAATTGTCAACCGGTCGTCATATTTCATCGGCTTATTATGCAGGTCTTCCTTTAAGTTTCTCTGGCCCACACTATACACCATAAAAATTATACGGGTAAAGTGGCCAAAAACATGTAAAAACCCCTTTTTCTTGAAGAAATTCCGAAGGATTTGCTATATTAACCATCAAAGATTTTGATAATTCCCATTTTCCTTCCTTTAATTTATCACTGATTCCGAAAAACAAATGAAGTCCTTTCAAACTCTATGGATTCGCAACTTTGGCGACCTATGTTTAGCTTTAATTATTATTGCTGGCATATATATGCGATTGTCCAACTTATGGGTTCAGGGTTTTATATATGGAGATGGAGCTGTCCATTGGAAAGCAGTTGTCGAAGCAATGAATCAAGGCGTTTACCACTGGTACCATGCAAAACCTGGGCATATGTTTTTACTTTGGGTTTACGCAAAAATCTTCGGAATCAAAAGCTTTGTTCCTATGGCTGTTTCATTTTCTACCGGTCTACTTTGCGTAGGAACAGTTTATTTAATTGGGCGTTTAATATTTTCTCCACGCGCGGGTTTATTTTCCACTGCTTTAATTTCTATCTCTCCTTGGCACATATACTATTCAAGAACAACTGGGTCTACAGGTAATGCCATTTTTTTTTGGACCTTGGCTCTTTTTCTCTATCTTTTGAGTCGACCAGAATGGAGTAAAAACCAAGAATTTCATGCATTCCAATGCAATCGACAAAATAAGAAAGCCTTAATGTTTTTAGTTCTCTCAGGATTTTCAATGGGCTTCGCTTTTAGTTGTCATTACAACTTGGGAATTCTCCCATTTATTTTTTTTGTTTTTGAATTATCTCTCATTGCTAAAATTTGGATGAATTCCCGAAAATTAACAGAAAAAAATAGTTTAACAAACCAAAAACCTTTCCTTTGGGGGGAAACACTTCCTAATCATGCACTTCGAATTTTTGTTCTATTTAGTGCAATGCTTTATCCATTAGTGATTTTCAATTTCACTCATATATATCTAACTTATGAAAAAATATTTAACATTCCCTATGACCCTCTAAAAAACGAAGTCGTCTTTAGTTACTTTCATCAGATCATAATTCAATTAATTTCAAGCACTACTGCAATTTGGGGAAGCATTTCCGATTTTTCGTTTTGGATATCCGCCATTTGGAACAATGAAGGCGCTCCAATGTTTATTATTTTGATACTTGGTCTATTATTCGGGATTAGAAAAATAACTAACAACTTCGAATTTAACCATATCGCAACAATATTGCCTTTTTTAATTATATTTACTTTTTTAATCAATTCGAAATACACAGCCCAAGCTCGGTCTTTTGCATTGTCCATTCCATTAATCGCATTAATTACTGGAAATTTTCTTGCCGAATTTTTAAAAAATTATAAAATTAATGCTTGGCTTTGGTGTATACCTTTAATTATCTTTGCTTACAACTTTCCGTTATTATTAAGCCAATCTCAGATTTCAAACCGAGAGTTAGAAATCAAACAATATTTAACTCAACACAAAATCACCGCCATTACAGTTCAAGAAAAACCCATGTTCGCTTTAGCATACAAAACTGTTGATAAACTTTTATATTCCCCAAATCAGGAATGGACTAAAAAGAAAATCAGAAGCACTAGAAAACTAAAATTAAATATTAATCCTCCCTTGTTACTTGCAAGATTCACGAAGGAAGAGCTGACAAGTCAATATAAATGTTTTCCTTTAGCCCAATGGCCTAAGTTAACGGGTAGATCAATTATGGATTTCGAAGGAGCTAAAACAAATAGAAATTGGAACTTGAGCGTTAGAGAAGATCCTAATTGGATAATAGGAGTTTTCCTCATGAATCGTTGCTTTATTGAAAATAATTAATAAAATAATTCGACTAATTCTTATTCGACAAAAAATAGGCTGATCACATGAACGTTTTAGTAACCGGCGCCGCCGGTCTATATGGAATACATCTAGTAGACGAACTGGTAAAACGTCCAGATATTACCAAAGTTATTGGTATGGATGATTTTTCCCGAGAATATTTCGAGGAAGATCCATTTATTAAATCGCCAGAGTTTGAGTCAAAGTTCACTTTATTAAGAAAAAATTTTTGTGATCTAACCGTAGAAGGACTTGATGAAATGGATTTAGATACAGTTGTCCATTTAGCGGCACATATATCAATTCCGGAATCTATGGAGAAAGCAGACGATTACTTTAGAAATAATGAATGGGGAACCTTTCATTTAATGCAGCTTTTATTTCGAACTAAAAGATGGCCTTTGATAATTTATGCCTCTTCTCCTGAAGTTTATGGTAACCCACTTTATACCCCTATGGATATACATCATCCAATGCTTCCGAGGAGTATCTACGCCACAACAAAACTAGCCGCCGAAAAACATTGCAAAGCGATGTACGAGTGGTATAAATATCCCGTAATTGTTATACGTAATTTCAACACATTTGGCGAAAACCAAGATATATCAGGATATGCAGGAGTCGTTTCCACCTTTATATTAAAATCTCTAAAAAATGAATCTATAGTTATCCATAACTCTGGAGAACAAACGCGCGATTTTCAATACGTCAAAGACGCCATTCGCGCATACTCCCTTGTAATTGATAAAGAAAAAAGTTTATCCGGCGAAGTTTTCAACATCGGTACTCAAACTCAAACTTCAATCAAAGAGCTAGCGGAAACTATCAAACGACTAGCCGGATCTCAGTCTGAAATTCAATTCGAGCCAGGTAGAGCTGCTGATTTAATGTCACTTGAAGCAGATTATAAGCTCATCAAAGAAAAAACAGGCTGGGAGCCCAAATATTCGCTCGAAGATGCTCTTAAAAGAACCATTGATTGGTACAAAAAACGAATATGAAAAAAGCACTCGTAACAGGAGGCGCGGGGTTTATTGGGCGCTGGTTGGTAAAAAAACTATTGGACGAAGATATCGACGTCTGGGTTATAGACAACCTAGAAAATGGGCGAGAAGAAAACCTTAAAGAGTTCGAATATCACCCTCGATTGAAAGATGTTGTCATTGCCGATATTTTAGACGTTCCCAAATTAAACCAACTTTTTAAAAACAAACTCGACATTGTTTTTCATCTTGCCGCTCAAATTAACGTACATGAAAGCCTAGAAACCCCAGAAAAGTCTTATCAATCAAATATTCTCGGGACTTACAATGTTTTAGAAGCTTGCCGACCAAACTTAACAAAGCTCATGCTCATGGGAACCTGTATGGTATATGATGTCGCAGATAGTAAAATAGCTATCTCTGAAAACCATACCGTCAAACCCGCTTCTCCATATGCTGGTTCAAAGTTAGCCGCAGAAGTCTTAGCCGAATCTTATTTTTATGGTTATGGTTTACCATTAATTACTTGTCGTCCATTTAATACCTACGGCCCCTTCCAAAAAAATAATATGGAAGGAGGAGTCGTCTCTATTTTTGTCAAAAAGGAAATAGATGGCGAAGAGTTGCATATTTTCGGAGATGGAACCCAAACAAGAGATCTACTCTATGTCGAAGATTGTGTCGACTTTCTCTATAACGCCGCTTGCAACGAAAAAGCCATCGGCCAAGTAATCAATGCTGGGCTGGGCGAAGACGTGACCATCAAGGACTTAGCTGCAATGGTTAGTCAAAATCCAGATCGTATTAAATACATTCCTCACCATCATCCCCAATCAGAAATACAAAAACTACTTTGCGATTATTCAAAAGCCAAAGCAATGTTGGGCTGGGAACCCAAGACCAACCTTAAAATGGGAATTCAAAAAACACGACAATGGTTTCTAAGTCAATCCGATTTGGGATAACAGGAGCTTCTGGCTTTGTCGGCTCCCACTTAAAATCAGCCCTTGAAAAAAAATATTCCGTAATTCAATTCAAAAGAAAACGCGGCGAAACGCTACCCGATATGACCCGCCTACGCGAATTTGCTAAAAAAACAGACGTCGTTTTCCACTTAGCTGGTGTCAACAGAGGAACTGAAGAAGAAATTACTGCAGGAAACATCCTCTGGACATATCGATTAGCTGAAGCATGTAAATCTGTCAAACCATCGCCTCGTGTTATATTTGCATCCTCATCCCATATATATCGCCCCATGAACCGACCTTTAAAAGAAACAGATAAACCAAAACCAGAATCTTTATACGGTTTCGCCAAACTATCCTCTGAGGAAATTTTACGAGCTTCAGGCCTCAACTGCACTATTTTAAGATTATCAAATGTTTACGGTCCTGGCTGCCGTCCTTACTACAACTCCGTAATTGCAACTTTTTGCCATCGCGCATTGACTAAAGAACTGTTAACCATTAATGGAGATGGATCTCAAGGCCGCGATTTTGTTTACGTAGACGACGTTGTTCGTGCTTTTCTATTGGCAGGACAACAACAATCCAAAACTAAAACCTTTAACGTAAGTTCAGGAAAAATTATTTCTTTGAAAAATGTTTTAACTCAAATCAACAACCAGTTCCCAAGTCTCCAAGCCGAATACCGTAAAGATGCCGATATGGGAGGATTATCATATTGTTGCGATGCCACCCGTTTTAGGGAACAATATGGATGGAAGCCTAGAACTGCTCTTAAAAAAGGAATTACTCAAACTCTAGAATTTTTTAAAAATGCGACAAATTGAAATAAACGATTTAAAAAAACGATCCGACGAGCGCGGCTGGCTTGTGGAAGTATTACGTGGAGACGATATGGGTGAAAAGAATCAATTTGGTCAAATATTCGTTTCGGTAGCTCCTCCAGGAAAAGTTAGAGGAAACCATTACCACAACCGAAAAATTGAATGGTTCTGTGTTCCGACAGGTACAGGACTTTTGCTATTGAAAGACCCAGAAACAGGAGAAGAACTGGAAGTGGTTATGGGAGAAAACGAACCAAAAACCGTAAAGATATCTCCTCCCATCGTTCACGCCATAAAAAATATTGGAGACAAGGATATGGTCTTGATGGTTTACGTAAGTGAATCATTCGATTCTTCCGATCCCGATACTTTTTATAAGAAAATTCTAGAATAGCATCTTAAGCCCACACCTTTTATTCTATAATTTAGTCGAAAGTCTTTCCTTGAATCGCCTGGATCTTAATCGATGCCAAACAGTAACTTCGACAATTTTTTTCTGAATTCTGGGAATATTGTCTTTTGACAAGAATGGGAACTTCGAAAAGTTTAGCAATTGCCTTTAGGTGATCTTTTTTAGGACAAACTTGCTTTAAAAAAATTATTGTTTCTTCTCTCCCTGAAAACTAACATCGTTGTTAGGAAAGAGCTTTTAAATTAAGCACTATAATGCTGCAATTCTTTTTACTTTTCGGCCATATTTTATTTATCCACATCATATTAGAAAAGCAAAGCTTCAAACCGCCATTTAAAATATTTTAGACTCTTCTGGGGATCACTACTTAAAGCCTCTAGGTAGCTGAAAAAAAATTTGCCCCGAATGCTTTTTGAAGAACTTTCATCTAAATTTTCCTTATTCTAAATCCATATCCATTTCGATATCCTCTTCACTATCGTCCATATTTACCTCGTTAGGTTTTATACTCAGAGATAGTTTTTTTTCAATTTCTTCAGTGAAACTATAAATCTCATTTGCCAACTTTTCGTGTGTACCATTATCTTTGGCAGCGTTTAAAACTGCTAGAATAAGATCCTCCGAGCAAGA
>CAWVUN010000088.1:0-7046 GCA_963932495.1 uncultured bacterium | reverse complement strand
AAAAGACTCACCAGTTTCTTCTTTTGCAGATGTATAGTTTTTCTTAACGTTTCCTAATAATTCTAACTTAATTTGCTTCAATTTTTCGCAATAAAAGCGCGCTTTAGCTTCGTCAATAAATAGCCACTTTGAACAATTATTCAGAAATTGTTTCAATAACTGGAGCGTCACCCCACACGCGCTCCAAGTTATAAAAGTTTCTAACTTCCTTTTGAAACACATGAACTATTAAATCAGCTAAATCAATAACAATCCAATTACCAGAATAGTAACCTTCAATTGCTGTAGATTTAAACTCAGTGCCATACGTTTGCTCAAGAATAGAATCTGCAATTGCTTGAGCGTGAATTTTAGTATTACCGCTACAAATAATAAAACAATCGGTAATATCAGATCTATTTTTTAAATCTAAAACTAAAATATCAAAGGCTTTTTTGTCCTGAGCGCCTTCGACAACTAATTGTTGTAGTTTATCCAAAAAGTCCTTAATCCCTTTTAAGCTGGAGGGGGTGCTTGATACAAACGATGCCCAATAATATAATTTTCTACTTTACCAGGCAACAAGTTTTTAACGTCCTTTCCTTCGGCTATCATTGAGCGTATTTCACTAGATGCCGCAGGGCAAGGTTCTTGTTGAAAAAAAATAACTCTTTTACCATTATCTTTTCGAATAAACTCTTCCATAAACAGATCGGAGTTTATTCGAGAATACGGGTTCTCGTTCCCAAACCAGTCTTTAAAACAATTATCAGTATCTGGCAAACCAATTTTAGGACGCATTCCTACAACAATATTACAAAGTTCAAAAATTCTTCCAAAAAATCGCCATTTACTCATATCTAAAAAAGAATCCAAACCAACTAATAAAAAAAATTCATCGTTTGGAAAACTGTCTATAAAACTAATCACTGTATCAATTGTGTAGGAAAGCCCACCTCGCTCTAACTCAATCTCAGAGACCTCAACACCTTCATGAGATCCAACTGCTAATTGAGCCATATTTATACGAATTTCTATTGGCGTAATCGTTCGCCCCACTTTATGAGGTGGATTATATGAGGGAATTAAGAATATTTTATTTAAAACCAAGGCTTTTTTAGCTTCAACGGCTAAACCTAAATGGCCAAAGTGAATTGGGTCAAATGTTCCACCGAATATTCCTACTCGACTCATAATCTCACGATTAAAATCTTATCCTTAAAATAAAACTATTCGATTTTTTTAAAGTCCAACTATGAATTAGAAAGGGCAATAAACCACGAATTGAATTTGTTTTCAAATCTTTTGATGAATGAACTGCCAAAATAGGCGTTTTTTTTAAAAATTAAGTGTTTATTGAAGTATAATATTGCATAAAAATAAATTTCTGAAAATTAGAAATAAATTTCTCTCATTCGTTCATTCGTAGACTATTGCTGAATGTTTAAGCATATTATCAGCTAATTAACATCTAAATATAGAGTTCTAATTCAAAAACATCTTTTGCGAGAAACTGAAAAAATAATAAATTTAAAAAATGACCTTGTCGATGGGAAGTAAATCTACATTATGTAAAAAAAAATAGTATTTTTTTTAATACTTTCCTTTTTACTGTGAGCACCTAAAGTTGTTGCCGAGCAAGAAAAAGAATGTCTCTCTCCATCGAACCCGACAATATTTTTACAATGATTTTCAGTTATTCCGGGGGTATGAATTACATAGCCACTTCAAAAAAGATGTGATCAGACATTTTAGCAGAAGAACTTGTTGAAACGTTTCGCCATTCTTTCTGGGTGTAAGAAGGCTGTTTTGACGTAACAGTTAAAGACGTTGAGAAATCTCAAGCTAGCAGAAAAACCCAATTGTCTTTTAATAAACGCAAAAAGACCCCTTCTACTTAAAAAACTAAAGCATCACATAAATAGAAAACTATAAACCTCCGCATTCGCTATTTTAAAAAACTCGATCCTAAAATATACTTCAACAACAGTTAGGGATGAAAGTACCTTAAAGCGTATTGGTCAGAAGCTCTCTAAACACCAATCGTCGATACACTTAAGATAATCAGATGAACCTTTAACTATTGGAAGAGCAATAATTTCTGGCGTGCCATATGAATGATTGGCTTTGACCCATTTTTCCAGTTTATCAAATCTTTCAATTCGGGTTTTTACCAAAAGTTGTATTTCCTCGTCTATACATACTTCCCCGTCCCAAAAGTATGTTGATCTAAGTCCAGGGATTTGATTGACACAATAGGCCAATTTTTCCTTTACTAAACCGATCGATAAACTATCGGCCTCTTGAGAGGAACCGACAGTAATTAAAACAACAATATGTTCGGCTGACATAAAATGCTCCCAAGGTAATTTCAACTAAATAAACTTAACCGTTTATGAATAAAAAAGCCGACAGGGAAAAACTTGAGAAAATCAGGCTAGTATTAAATAACAAACTTGATCAGCAAAAACCCAAGAAATAATAAGGCAAAAAACGCCAAGGACAATACATTAAAATATTTTTCAATGTAAGCTTTAATAGGCGCGCCAAATTTCCAAATTAACCCAGCAAGAAGAAAAAATCGAGCCGATCGACTGATCAAGGAAGCGACAACAAACGTTCCAAAATCGATCTTAAAAGCTCCTGCCGCTAAGGTAAAAACTTTATACGGTAAAGGAGTAAAACCAGCGGCAGCTACTGCCCATCCGCCATTTTCGTTATAAAGCCCGGCGATTTTTTCAAATTTATGTTCAAGACCATAAAGCTCAACAATCTTATTCCCAACAATGTCCATAAACTCAAATCCGAGGTAATAGCCAAACATCCCTCCTAAAACTGACGCAACAGAACAAACTGCCGCAAAGTAAAAAGCTCGTGTTGGTAAAGCGATTGCCATTGCTATTAGCAAAACATCAGGTGGAATTGGAAAGAAAGAAGACTCTGTAAACGACAAAACAAATAAAGCAGGGACAGCATAAGGGGTTCCTGCCCAATGCAAAACCCAATCATAAATTTTTCTTAACCAATTCATTTATTTACTCGTAGGATGGGTATTCAAAAGGCGGGAGATCGACAAAAAATTTCCATTAAGAATGGATTTGCCTTAAAAACTAATGCTCTCTAGCTTTAAATGACAAACTATTCTGAAAAATTAAACCCAGCGAGGCTCTCAAAAGTTTGAATACAACATAAGTTAATGATATATATGAAGTTAATTCATTTTGTATAATGTTAATATCATGAAAAAAACGAAAAATCCACTGCTTCTAAGCAAAATACTCTAAGCAAGAAATCTTGTAAAAATAGTTAACAACATAAAAGATTACATGACAATTCCAAAAATAAAATTATTTTGTAGAGTATTTTTCATTTTCCTGGTCCTACTAACAGGCTCAATTTATTGGTTTGTGACCAAAACCATAAGTTTGGAAAATATCAAATCAACCTTAGTCCAAGAGATAGAAGACGCAACAGGAATGCCAGTAACGATTGGCAATGCAGAGTTTGCCCTTCTGGAAGGTCTCGGTTTCCACTTGGAAAATGTAACTCTGGGAGAAAAATCTTCTCGTATTTCATTTAAAGAGTTATGGATTAATTTAGCCCCTGCGCATCTACTCTCAAAAAAAATAAAAATCGAGAAAATTTCCCTACGCAGCCCATCTTTCGAAGCTCTCCGTAATAAAGACGGACAATTTAGCATCTCGGGTTTGGAAAAATTTTTGCGTTCATCATCTGGACCCAGTTCATCTGACTCTAGGGAGCTTGATTTCGGGAAATCTCCCACTTTGATAATACAAGATGGAACAATAGTTTTCAGAGATTATAAGTCCTCGGAGCAAGCGACACCGATTCGGATTCAAGATTTAAACATCATAGCCAAAAAACCTTTTCCCTTGAAGCCAATAGATTTATCGCTTCACGGAGAACTCCCCTCGTCCACTAACCCCGCTACTGTAGCGATTTCTGGAAAACTCTATGAATCTTCAAAACCAAAATTTGAAGGAAAACTGGCTCTCCATGATATTTCTGCCGAGCATTTAAAGTCTCTTTTTAAAAAATTTGATTTCCCGTTTCAGGATATTTTGGTTTCTTTAGATGGAGACCTTAACACTGACTTCGATGGGACAATTGATTTTTCAGGAGAAGCTCATTATAAGCTTAAAGATCTAAATTCAAATAACGAAATAAAACTTCCTTCTCAAGGAATCATAAAAGTTAAATTTAAATTAGATCAAGAAAACTTCGAAATTGAGAATTTTGACTTCCAAAGCAATCCCATTAATTTAAAGGGAAACTTAGTATGGGCAAATTATAACCTCCCTGAATCTCGCTTAACTATTTCAACAGAAACTAGCCCCATATCTACAAAAACAATTCCGCAGCTTTTGCCAGCAAAGTGGCTTGAAGAAAATCCCTCTTTTTTAGACTTTGGAAACGGTTCAATAAGAGTTCAATCTTTACGATATGATGGCGCTCCCATTAATAAAGCAAACTGGAACTTATCTGAAGCTCAATCCGCTTTTTCAGGGAATATTTTATTTCAAAAAACAGACTGGGATTTAGACGGCTTCCCCTTAAAAAATTTTGACGGTCTTTTAAAAATTAAATCGGGAAAAACCGATTTAACGATTGATCATTCAATCTGCCCAAAACTTGGCAGAGCTGAGCTGAAGGGCAAAATCTTTGATATCTTTGGAAAAGATCCACAGATAAAGATTGAATTCCAAGGAGCCCCTCCCCCTGACCAATTTTTAAAAGATCTAAAAACGATAATTCCAGATCCAGCTTTTGTTAAAGCTGTGTCTCGATTCGAAAATACTTATGGATCAGGAGTTCTTAAGGGTCATTTAACAGGACCTTTAAAGTTTAACGACAACTCATCGCTTTATGTAAGTTACAAAATTGCAAAAGCAGGGTTTGACGATAAGCAAACGATGCTTCCTTTCCGAAAGATTGACGGGTTAATAGAAGTAAAACACGAAAAGAAACTTAACAAAAATGGAACTCCGAGGAACCCTTGGGAAATCATATACTCTGGGTTTAAGGGTAAATTTGGAGATGGTTTGATTTTAAATATGCAAGGCGACATCTTATTTGGAAACAGCCCACCAAGCATTAAATCTTCGGCAAAACTATCCATAAACGCGAAATCAATGCCGGGTTTACTTTCTAAACGTCTCGGCGAAAAATGGTTTTCAAATTTACAAAAGGTAGATTTTACAGATGGAGTGGTCATTGTAGATATTTCCAGAAAAGGCAAATTTTCAAACAACCAATGGGGAAATTACAACTCAAACTTAGAATTTAAAGATGTTGCCTTTAACTTACATAATTTAGGCTCGACCACAGGGAAACTTTCTGGAAACGCCAATATCTCGGATGAAAAAATTCAATTGCAAAAACTGGTTGGTAATTGGGGAGAATCGTTTTTTCAAATCGATGGAGTTATCAACCAAATCAAAAACGAAACGCCTATTTTTGATATTGTAATTAATTCTCCTAAATTCTCTCAAAGCAAATTTTCTCACACTCGCTTATTCCAAAAAATCAATTTAACGGGAGACGTTGGAATTATATCAAACTTGAAAGGCTCTCTAAACGATCTTCAATTTATTACCGAGTTAAATTTAGATTCAGCAGGCTACAAACTTTCAACTTTCGAAAAAATTCCAGGAGGTGCAAACTCTATTCATGTGGAGGGTAGATTCAAATCTACCGAGTTTATTGAATTCAAGAATTTTAGATATAAAATTCAAGACGCTATTATAAGAGGAGGCGGAAAATTTAATTTATTAGATTCTCAAAATTTTGTTTTCAATCTTTTTGGAGAAAACATTTCAATAAAATCAATTGCTCCAAGCTTTTCTCAATTAAGAAATATGGAATCAGGCGTCGCAAATATCAGCGTCAAAGGCAACGGTCTATGGACGTCATTGGATAATATAAAACTTAATGGAACTTTAAAAGTCGGCGATGCATCTTTCAGAGCAGAAGGGTTTACTCATCCTTTGGTACTGAACGCGAATATTGATTTAGATAATTCCCAATCGATTATTAAGTCGGCTACTTTAACCTCTTCCGATTCGGCGATTCAATTTTCAGGAAATTATTCCTGGGACTTGAACCCAAAATTAAACCTAAAAGTTTCTGGTCAAAAACTAGATTTTAACGACACTTGGCCCGGTGTTATTTCTCTTGAAGAAATTCGAAAGTCCTTGTTCCAATCAGAGCTATTTAATAACGGAACGGCAAAAATAGAATTCCAATTAGGATATTTCGAATTTTTGTTTTGGAACTTAAACAGCCCTTCGGGAAAAGTTTACTTAAAAGATAAAAGCTTTACCGTTGAAGACTTTAAAGTGCTCCAGCCCAATTCTGGATTAATTGAAGCAGGAGCCCGGTTCTCCTTTCCACAGGTAGCAGGAATCCAAATCGATAGTTTTTTCACCAGCTCTCAAATTCAAGCGAAAGACTTCTTCTCTATTTTTGGAAAAACTTTTGACAATGCTATGACCGGAACTTTTGAAAAACTAGACGGAGCTTTTCAAACCCAAGGAGCACAATGGAAAGAATTCCGCAAATCTTTTAACGCTCAGCTAAACTTTGATTTAACAGCCGGAACTTTTTCCCCACATAGACTGTTAGCCGGCTCCTCAGAATTGTTTGGTTTTTCCTATAACCCCGATTCAGAAGAAAACCCATCAGACTTCCAGCCTTACAAAAAAATTTCAGCCGGATTTCGATCTAAAAATGGGGTCGCAACAACCGAAAACTTTATTTATCAAAACGATGCAAGAGGAATGACCTTAGCCGGTATATTTGATCTCAACCAAAACGAAATGGATAATGTGGTAGGCGTTGCGCATCTCCCTGGAGTCGATGAAGTATTGACTCAAATTCCCTTAGTCGGAAAAATTTTAACGGCGGGTAGCGAGCGAAGCTTAGTCAAAACTTATTACACGCTAAAAGGAAATTTCTCTTCCCCAAAAATGGAACCAATCCCATTCACTTCATTCCAGAAAAAATTTATAGGAACGTTTCAAGGCATTATAGAAACTCCAACAGAT
>CAWVUN010000087.1:0-7054 GCA_963932495.1 uncultured bacterium | reverse complement strand
AAAAATCAAAATGATTTAGCAATATCAACTATGTCAAACCAGTACACGCAATCTCCAAAAGAGCCCTAAAAAACTTCTGGAATTAATCATTTAAAATAATAAAACGATATTAAATACTTTATTGACTAATCATATCTACCTTCTATTCATCCCATGAGTTTTAGTTATTCCTATGGAAAATCTCAATATAAATAAGATTCAAAATAATAAGACTTTACTTTTTTGGCTACTACTAATTAGAATTTTTGCTCTAGGAATAACGTTTCGCTGGGAAGCTTTAGAGGTCGTTCGATTAAACCAATGGTTAGCTCGCGATAAAATAGAGCGTCAACCTATTCGATGGTAATTATTTTCCCTTAGCTGGGCCCTGAAACAACTAATGGGTAAAGGTTAACATGACCGTTTCTTTATATTTTGATGTCAATCCCCCTTTTGCTTTATTATTCTTATAAATCTATTTTTAACTTTTTATATTATTAAAAGGTATTTTGGATTCAACACAGCCTTAATAGCGACCGTATTTCAATCAACTCACCTATTGGCCATTGCGGCAATTGCATTCCTTATAAATCCTACTTTTTTGTTACCAATAATTCCGCTTTTAATTTGGTTTATCCTAGAGTTTACGATAAATAAAAAACGAAAAAGCAGCACCTTTCATTATCCTATTTATTTGCCTCGGAATTCAGATACATATATCCATAGCAACATTTTTACTGATACCCATTATTTCTGCTATTATTTTTCGAATAAAAGTTTCATTTAAAACGATTATAAAAATTCTTTTTGTCGGACTAATTTGCTTTTCACCATTTATCTTCTATTTAACCCATTCATACGAAGCTGCGCAGTCAGTTTCAAGCGTTACTAAATTCAACCCGTTTTCTTCGTTTCTTGAACCGTTCAAAATTTTAACCGTTCAAAATACTATTAATAGATTAGGAGATTTAATTATTGGTCAAGGCAATATGGCAAACTTTCTTGGCAAATCAAATATTCATACTATCTCTCAGGTAACTCAACTGCATGGAAGTTTATTAGGACTTCTAGTAATTTCTTTTCGCAAAGTAAAAAAGGAAGGCATACAAAACAGTAGAGAGGAAATCGTTGCTATATTGACGTTTTATTGTCCAGCGCTCATTTATGAAAAATAAGGCCGTGGGAATCAAATTTCCGGTATAACTATATTCCTTTCTTTCACCAACAGCTCTTTTGAGCTCTAAATTTCTAAATTATTTTCCCAGCCAGTCAAAAAAGTCATCGACAAAGATCATTTCAACTCTATTCGTATTTTTATTATTAGTTTCAATGACAATTTACAACGTTATATTTTTTTACTCTTCTAAAAAACTTATACTTCACAGCTCTAAAATAGGAAGCTATCAAAACTTTCATCCTTTAAAAAACTTTTACTCACAACTGGTCAAAAAAACTCACTTATTTATAGAAATAAGTTGCCGAACATATCTATATTGAAGTCATTCCATCGCCATCTTTCAACGTATTTAAATCAGCGAAATTTAGAAAATGCATTGAAGCAGAAGAAATAGCTTTAGAAGCTGGTAAGTGTATTTATATAATAGAAAAAGATTATTTAATTCAAAATAACTCAAAAACTTATCCTCTAGATAATGATAAATATAACTTATTCCTAGAAGACCCCCCCATACGGATAAAATCAACCGAAAACTCTTTTAATTAAAGATCGAGGGCTAAATAAACGTTCACAATGTAGAAACTTTACGTTTTATCAGTATGAACATTTATTTAATCAACCGTGCTACCAAAATTCTTCGAACCCATTTTCCTCGACACTAAAAGATGAAAAACTTTTAGAAGACTATTATCAATTTCAAAAAAATGGTGACAAACTTTTAGAAAAAAAAATTCAAACTCAATGCGTCATGCAAAATAGAGAGTTTGAACATAAAATATATTCACTTCGATAAATTGATTAAGTATCCAGTTCGGTTTCAAATTAATTTAAGAAAAGATAATGATATCTATCATCTAAAATTCAATATTGATTATTATTCATGGGAAATTGAAGATATCGACCAGTTTGTTTTCAAAGAATTGCACTTACACTTATCAAATAAAAAAAACATACAAATAATGATAATCCGTTGAATAAACTTGAAATTATTTCGAGAAACTCATGGGTGAGCAATAGTTTAGAAATTAGTAGGGAGAAGCTTAGTTGGCGCCTGAATTATAAAATAGCGAATACCTCTAGTTTTTCTCTAGATAATCTAACTATTAAAATTTCTGGCGAAATAGACTTTATAAATAAGAAGGATCACGTAGAACAGACTTTAAGTATTCTTATTCCACTAAAGGCTCAGAATTAGCTTTTATTCGAGCCTCGTAACCCTCTTTACCGATGTTTCATGGAAACTTTATAAACATGTACGGTTCAGATTTTTATAAAAACGAATCTTTGGAATTGAAAATAAATGAAGGGGACCGTTTCCATTGGATAAAAAACAAAAATGGTAATTATCAAAAAAAATATAAAATATATAATATTTGTAAGTAGTTTGGCTTTCCCTAAAAGGGTGGGGTTTCTCTAACAAATATCAAATGTTTTTTGATGCCGGTAATTTAAATTTTAATATGCTTTGAATCCGTTCACTTGCATAAGGATGCGTAGCAAAAATAGTATCAGAGCGGGATTCATTTCGTTTTATCCATTGTAATAGAGAAATAAAATGTTTTTTACTGTAGCCAGCTTTAGCTAAATATTTTACGGCTTCTAAATCCGCTTCCGTCTCTTTGGATCGACTGAAAGCAGATTCTATTAAGCTATCAACTGGAAGGTAACCTGCAAGTGGATTTAACATTCCTAAAGCTATTTCCCTAGCCAAAGAAAGAATATTGACTCCCATTGTTTGATAGTAATGACCAAGCTTCAAATGAGCCATTTCGTGGGCTGTAACTGCTAATAATTGCTCGGCTGTTAAATTATCGATAAGTTGTGTTGAGTAATTAATTTTTTTATCATTATCAACCCAAGCGTTCATTATGCTGGAATCCATCCATACGACAGCTTCATATTCACCGGATTCTTCGGGGAAGTTTTTTTTAACTATAAGGTCTACTAATGTTTGCAGACCTTCGGTCGGGCCTTTAGAGCAAGCGTTTGCAGAGCCACATCTAAACTGAGCATAAGAAGCACAGCCCACCATCTCAAGTAATGCTATATACAACAATAATTTAATAATAAATCAAGGTTTGTAGCGAAGCTTTAAAATTCAACTTTTAACCTGTTATTATTCACAAAATTGGAATGAACTATAAGAGCGGTTTGAAATGGGAGCCAAAAGAATGATATCTCCTGCAACAATCTCTAAAGCAATTCTTTCCATACCTTCTAATTCACAGGCTGCATGCGGAAAAGCTTATAAACAACCAATGCGAGGCGTTGGTTCAGAAGGCGGTCAAGATGGCGTTAAACGTCGATATGCAAGCATTAAAACTTCTTATAGAGCGGTTGATTCCAGCACGAAAAGACCGGCCTGTAAGTTTGGATTTGCCTAAAATTTAATCGGCTTAAGATATCATTAACGTAAGGGCTATAATCGTTGAAAATGCTGGTAAAGGCAAATTAAAACCTGAACAGTCCAAGACTCTTTCAACTATTCTGGAGTTAAATCGTAAAAGCGTAGAGACGGATGAAATCGAAGAATGCTTGTTAGCGTTAGAGCGTCGGGGAAAAGTTTAGTGAAGCTATTACGAATACGGATAATCGAATTTGAAAAATCGATGGGTAATATAGTCGAGCTTATCCCAGGAAAACTATTTAAAAGAGCTTTAAAAAATGACTCAAATATCAGCGGGCATTTTGAATCAGATAAGCAATATGAAGTCGTGTGGCCCGATTTGAGTATGTCGAACTATCGGACCGCTAGTGAGCTTTTTAACTCCTGGGCTTTATGAATATATGCTTTCTATTACCAAAAATTAAATGATCTTTCCAATAGCCAACTTATATCTAAAATCATGATGCAGAAAGGATTTAAACTAGAAACTGTCTAAAACAACCAAAATTATCACGGCCATTACGCCAGCAATGAGTTTCAAGCTTTGACCTTGTATTAAAAACGATTTCATTTATAATACAAAGTTGTTTTTATAAACCTTCAAATATCGATAATTCCTTGAAACATATCACGCTAATTCGCCCCCCTATCGTTTCTTCTGTGAATTCTTTTAGCGCTCCGGTAACTCCTCCATTGGCCTTGGCCTATCTTGAATCTTCTCTTGAACATAACGGATTCGAAGTGACCACGTTGGATACGGTGGGAGAAGCCATTGATAAAATCACGATTATGGAAGATCCCGAATGCCGGGTACGTGGTTTGACCATTGAAGAATCGATTCGACGTATTCCAAAAAATACCGAAATGATTGGAATTTCCTGTATGTTTACGCAGGAATGGCTATTCATCCAAATGTTTGTAGAGGCTATTGCGAAAGCGTTTCCCGATGTGCCAGTGGTGCTTGGCGGCGAACACGTTTCCGCTATGCCCGAGTACATTCTGAATACTTGCCCTGGAGTAACCATTTGCGCTCTTGGAGAAGGAGAAGAGACCATTGTCGATTTGGCGCAAAACTATCCCGAAAAAGCCGAAGAGATTCAAGGGATCGTATACCGCGACGAGGACGGGAAACCAGTTCGGACTGAAGGGAGAAAACGCATCAAGGATATTGAAAATATTCCGCGCCCAAACTGGAACCAATTACCCATTGACGCTTACCTGACCAGTCCATTTGGTCACGGTTTGAACGCTGGCAGAACGATGCCACTTTTGGCAACAAGAGGCTGCCCTTTTCAGTGCACGTTTTGCTCAAATAAAGACATGTGGGATTTAAGATATTATATGCGGTCTCCGAGCGACGTGGTGGAAGAAATCGAGGAATATATACAAAAGTATCAAATCGATAATGTCGATTTTTACGATTTAACCGCTATCATTAAGAAAAGTTGGATTATGGAATTTGGCGGTCTCTTGAAAGAAAAGAAACTCAACATTTCATGGTCTCTGCCTTCCGGAACTCGCTCCGAAGCTCTGGACGACGAAGTGACCCAAATCATGGGCGAAACAAATTGTAAATACCTTGTTTATGCCGCCGAATCCGGGTCGGAAGCAATTCAGAAGTACATAAAAAAAGAAATTAAACTTGATAAGATGATCGATTCAATGAAAGGTGCCAAGCAAAATGGGTTGACCTTGCGGTGTAATCTGATGCTGGGATTCCCAAAAGAAACGCGGTCCGATGTTTGGAAGACTCTCATTTTTCAGGTTAAATTGGCCTTTATTGGAGTGGACGACGTGCCTCTTTACATGTTTTCCGCTTACCCAGGAACGGAACTTTTTGATTATCTGGTGGAAACTAAAAAAATTCCCGCTATCGACGATGATTATTTCAGAAGTCTTCTTTGTCAGATGGATTTGACCAAGAGCAGTAATTATTGCGAAAACCTCGGCGAGAAAGAATTGGCCTTTTATCGTTTTATTGGGATGTCCATGTTTTATTCTCTCAGTTACTTGCTGTATCCTCAGCGGATTTATCGAAGCCTGAAAAATATTTTTTTCACCAAGCAAACGGACACGGTATTCGAGCAGCGGCTTATGGAATTTCTGCTCACCAAGAAAAGCATGTCGCTGAAAAACGCGACCGCCGAATAATTCTTCCAATAGTCGACCTTCCCTGAATAAACGTCTAGGTGAGTTAAGGGTGCACTTATCCTCCTTCTCTCACCCCAGTATGCTTCAATTGATTGTTTTGCACAGTCTGATAATAATGAAAGTGCTGCTTCGGCAATATGGGAATTGAGAAGTTTCATCTTTTGCATGTGTTTTATCCTAATCAAATTTTTTTAATATTGGTTGTATAAATCTTCTTTCCTTCTCCTCCTAATTGCTTAACTAAACCCATGATTATCTTATGATGTTCTTCTCCACGCTTCCAAACCTTGTAATCGTCTGAATAACTGTAATACCAGACATGAGATTTAAGCATTTCCTCTAATGTATTGATGTCTCCACTTTCAGCGACGAGTATTTTTCCTTTCTGGTTTTGTAACGTCAACATTAAAGCTCTCCTTTTGTAATTTGTTATTTTCTCTACTGAGCGATTAGCTGTCCAAGAAGAAGCATTTGTTTTGATAATATTTTGGCAATTTCACCACCACTATTGCTGAAACTGACTTTTGTCTTAATGGAACTGAGTTCATTAAATTGCAATATGTCATTCTTTAATTCGTGTAAGAATTGTAAAAATGTTTGTCCTTTAAAATGTTGTCTTTGAAACTCTACTAATGTTCTTCTTGTTTTATTTGTTTCCATTTAATTAACTCCCCCTACCCTGTTTATTTCTGTAATTTAATAGTATTTATTCAAGTCGTTATCTCTAATACATTTTATGAAAAATGGAATTTACTGTTGGACCAAACTTTTTAAATATAGAATCACTAAATATAATTATATTTATAGGGTCGGTAATCTTTAGGAAATCACAGTGGATAAGAAAGATAATTTAGATAACTTTGAATGGTTTAACTTGAATTTAAAATTGATGATCAGTTCTTTGATTATGAGACTGACAATTTATATAAAAAGTTAAAGTTGAGGGCATATGACAAAAAAAATTATTAAAGTTGGTAATTCTTGATCTATTCAAAGTTTATTTTCAGGATAAAAAAAGATTTATAGGAATTAATAGAGATAAAAACTTTTATTCAAAAGCAATCCTAGCAGCAAGATATAACTCAAATGAATGTACTTACCGTTTGTTGGTAGATGTTTTGGATACTCTTAATAAAAGAAAAATGATAGAGGAAATTAAAAGAAGTGAGTTTTCTGGAAGAGTATCAAGAATAAGGATGAGGAAGGTTCTATTTAAATATTACGAAAAAGGAACCAGTACACTTAAAGAAAATCAGATTGAATAACATCCAAATAAAGAATTTATTGTGCTTAGAAAATTGGATAATTGTGGTAATAAAGTAGATTCTGATTACATAGAAACAAATAAAGTTAAACGAATG
>CAWVUN010000086.1:0-7082 GCA_963932495.1 uncultured bacterium | reverse complement strand
TTATAAGATAAAATTTGCCCAGTAAAAGCAGAAATGGATTTTTTTTCTTCATCAGTAAAACTCTTAAAAAACTCAACACCTTGAATCGTTTTGAAAGTTTGATCTGGATCTAATTTAATCACAGAGGAAGATCTCCCAAAAAAAGGGTATGGGGTATCTAATTTCAATTGTATTTGTACTTTTTTGAAATCTTCGAATTTTTACTATTTTATTTAGATTGATAATGGATTAACCTTATAAAGATTTATATGAGACAAAAGTATATTCTGAGCGATAGAGTCTATTATTCCTTCAGAGTTTCAAAAAGTCATAAATAATACATATAAACTAATAAAAAACATCGCTAAAGTCACCTTCAATTTTACTTTATTTTTTTTAGTTCCAAAAAGAGGATTTCTTCTCGCAAATGCTAAACGGCAAGTTTCAAATTGCTAAACCTAGTTAGGTTGGTTAGCTAATGACTTTTTCTCCATTTAGAATTCAAATTTTTCGAGGAGAGAGCAGTAATAATTTTGATCTTCACTCTCTCTTAAAAAGTGAAGGCTTCGAAATTCAACAAAGCGAATTTGACTTGACCCAACATAATTGGAAATACGAGTTTGATCCGGATTTGGTTATCTTCATCAACCCAGGAAAAAATAAAATATCAGGAGCCGATGTTAAAGGGATCTCACAATCATTAGATGGTTCTAGCGACTTCCCGTTCATAATTATTTCAGACGAGTTTAATTTTTTAGAAGCCTCTCAATTTTTCAACCTCGGCACTTTGGATTATTTAACTCTTCCTAAAGATAACAACTACCTCTTGTCATTTTTTAAAATGAGGTTATCAACCGTCCGCAGAATCAAAGAAAAAGATCGACTCATCAATCGATTGCTAGAGCTCAATGGGCAATTAGAAATTCTCGCCGCCACAGACGTTTTAACAGGGTTAATCAATCGTAGAAAAATGTTCGATAACATTGAACAAGAAATTATTCGTTTTCAGAGAAATAAAAGCCCATTTTGTATCATGATGTCTGATATCGATTTTTTCAAAAAAATAAATGACGAATTTGGGCATGCTGCTGGCGACCACATTTTGATCGAGTATTCAAAAATCAACAAAAAAAACTCCAGACGGTTAGACCGAATCGCTCGTTGGGGGGGAGAAGAGTTTCTAACTTTACTACCCGAAACCGACCTCAATGGCGCAGCAATTTTGTCCGAAAAGCTTCGCCAAAAAATTGAGAGTCACCCATTTTATTTTAATGGCAAAAAAATCTCGGTCAAGTCAAGCTTCGGCATCGCCGAGTTTGACGATGCGCTTGATATCGATCAATGTATCCAAAAAGCGGACCTTAGACTCTACCAGGCTAAAAATTCTGGAAGAAATAAAGTCGTTTTTGAAGACGACAAAGCATCGACTGAAAAACAATAGTTTAGTTCAAATCCCACAACACAACTGAATAGAGCGTCTGCCATGTTTTTCTCAAAATCTATTTTTGCGGGGGCTATTTTTCTTTTACTGACAGCACAAACTCCCATCGTCAAAAAAGAAAAACCTGACGAACGTTTTAAAGCGAACAACTCGTTCGGAGCCCCTGTTGTTAAAGTTCTTCAAGGAGACCTCATCTCAGTCGAATTAGATGGAGAACTCATCAGCATTCGATTAGCCGAGATAGACGCTCCAGAAGAACGCCAACCATTTTCGCGCCAATCGCGTAACTTTGTTGAAGAACTCGTTATGAAAAAACAAGTCACAATTGTTGTGAAGTCTGTTGACCGTTTTAAACGAGTAATAGGAAAAGTTTTTTTAAAAGACGGTAAAAGCTTAAATAGAGAAGTAGTCAAATGGGGATATGCATGGCACTATAAAGTGAACTTAAAAGAAGATAAGTATTTAGCTGCTTTAGAGTACCAAGCTTGGGGCAAGAAACTAGGCCTCTGGTTAGATAAAAACCCAATCCCACCCTGGAAGTTTAGGAGTAGTACAGAAATACCAGAGCCTCCTTATTCGCCAACTAAAGTGGACTATGATCGTATATTTGAATACGGGCTTGTTGGAGACACTCGCAATCGAATTTACAATTTTCCAAACTGTACAAACTACCAAATACCGCCAAAAAATTTTCTACTGATTTTCTCTAGTAAATTAGGGGCTGAAAGTTTAGGTTACCGCACAGGAAAGAGTTGTCCAAAGTAATAAAACGCGGATTATCCACTAAAAGAAGGTTGTCCGGGATGAAATCATCCCGGAACACTAAAAATCTTTTATTTGAAGCAATCTTGGGTTTGGATACTTCGAACCGGTCCAGCAGCTTGAGTCCACTCTTTAGCAGATAACCCTGCAACATCTTCGTCTAGTGCTACAAAGTCACCTTTTTTTAATCCATTTTCATAGCGCAATGTATTAGCTGCCCAGCAGTCTACTTTGCTCCAATCCTCTTTTTTTGCGGTTGGGGATTCGGACAACGTCATTCCCAAGACGTGGCGCCCACATTCTCGATAATGAAAAAAGCGTCGGGTGTTTGACGATCTTTCCTGTAAAGCTTCGGGGTTATAAACAATAACCGGATTTCCGTTAAAAGCATATGTTGCATCTGCAATACTTGCAGCATTAGGAGAAGCAACCCAGGTAACCATAACTCCTCGATAATCTAAACACGCTTTACCTGAAGGGTTAGCAAACGAAAAGTTTGGCGTTAGCACAAACCCAACAATTAAAAATAGAAACAATTTTTTCATCCCCATCTCCTAAATAAATAAAGAAAAACCAATCATTTTCCAATATATCAATGATGGCTATTCCGAACAAACAAAAAAAATTGGCGAGCAAATTAACAAAAAAAATTGTATTATTAAGTCGCTCAAATTCCTCTGCTTAAAAATTTAAATCATAGTCAGCTTTAACACTTTCCTTAATTAAATAGAATTTTTACCCTAATTTTTTCATTAGAGCAACGATAGATTTCAAGGTTTATTAAAAAATTATGATATATTTCCAAGTTATCATCTATCTAGATTGAAAAAATAACAGTTTTGAGTTTCCTCGATTCCTAGTTTAAACTCGGAAATAAAACGGGCTGAACAGATAATAACTGATAAACAGTACTAAAAATATTCATTAATTATTAAAGCTTTTTGTTAACCCTGTTTTGCAATCCCCCTCTTGCGGAGCCTCAATTCCGTATTAAAATGATAAAAAAATTAATCTTCATCGTAGAGACGAAGACATCCTATTTCGCAACTAAACGGCCAAATGGATTGAGAGAATGGATTATCAAGTCATGGGTCTTTGATAATTGGGAAGAGTGCACGCATGCTGGATTTATCGCCCGCAGTATTCTCCATGGACTGAATGGAGCCAGGCGAAGACGGTATCCAAACACTTCATCAGCTCGGCAAACCGCGACCTCCCTTAATCGTTGCCAGCAAAAACGAAAATATGGACATCGCTGTCCAAGCTATGAAGATTGGGGCTTTTAAATATATGCGCTAGCCATTAGATAAATAAAGATTTTGCGCAAACACCGAAAAAGCTAAAGAAATGTACTCCCTGATTGAACAAATTCAATATTTGAAGGAAGACCCACAAAAAAACCTATTTACAAAAACCTAGTCGGTAGAAGCGAAGAGATGAAGTACACTTTCACTCAAATAGAAAAAGTTGAAGATATCAATATCAACGTTTTTATTAACGGGGAAAGCGGAATAAGCAAAGAATTAGACACTAGAACCATTCACTTCAACAGCTCATATCGGAATAAAAAATTTGTAGACATCAATTTCGGCGCAATCCCCGAAGAATTGCAGGAAAGCGAATTTTTTGGGCATGAAAAAGGAGCTTTTACGGACGCAGAATCACCCCGAATAGGAAAACTAGAAGTTGCAGACGGCGGTACCTTGTTTTTGGACGAGTTAGCGGAATTAAGCCCAAAGGCCCAGGTTAAACTTTTACGTTTCTTACAAGACAAGAGCTTTGAACGCGTTGCCGGAAACAAAAAAATCAAGGTCGATCTAAGGATAATATCCGCAACAAATAATGACCTTGAAAAAGCAGTCGCTAATGGAGAGTTACCCGAAGACCTATATTGCAGACTCGTCGTGTATCCAATATTTATTCCGCAATTGTGGGATCGGAATAAAGATATACCGCCTCTAGTCAATCATTTTATAAAAAATATAGGAACGAAATTCTAAACTCAGCAGCAGTACCCAAACCGGAAGTCATCCAAGCTTTAAAAAATTACTATTGGCCTAGCAACGTTCGTCAATTAGAAAACGTCATTTTCAGATCTATGGTGCTCTCTAATGGAAACGCAATCTCTATAGAGCACCTTCCAAAAGAAATTTTGCAGCCGATTTCTAAACCTATCCCAACTCGATCATTTCAACAGCAACAGCCGATTGAAACTCCACAAGATAAATTTGCAAAATTTCAAAACGAACATTCTCTCTCTTTCCAGCTCATCGAGAAAAAAGCGATCTTCGACGCTTTAGACAAAATTTCTGGCAGTGTACCCACTGCCGCAAGGAACTTGAGGATCAGTAGAGCCACTTTATATCGATGTCTCAAAAAATACCGAGCTTAATAGTCTTAATTTGATACTTCATTTTCCATTATCGCATCGCAAGGCTCTCGAAAACCCTCAATATCCCTAGGCTTACTCCCTTGATCTCCTTCAGGATTTATTTTTGGCATAGAAAGGGATAATACCACCGCTCCGCCGAGAACTTCGGCAAGTCCAAGGATCGGTTCGATGCCGTGAGTTTCGGCCTGAAGTGCCATTATAGCCCTATCCACCTCCCACCCCCTATAGGGAGAGTACCTTTTAAGAAATATTTAAAAGCTTTATTAATTATTTTTAATTTTTTATTCATTCTAGATTAATTTTTAAATCCCATATTTAAGATAGTAGTTAAGTATTTTTCGGGGGAAAATTTACTTAAATATGAATACCTACTTCCCTAGTAATTTAAGTACTGTATTAAATCGCGAATTTCTCACCACAAGGACGGACGACACGCGATAGTCAACAATTGTCTTAGGGTTTTGTCGTTTTTTTGATTTACTGGCTATTTTTGGGTGGGGTCCATATATTAACAGTATCAGCTTAAGACTTTTCGAGGTCGATTATGCCAACCATAGAACATAAAAACGATTCTACGAGGCTCTGCTTAAAGAGAAAAACCCCCTCTAACTCATCTTCCGCTATCATCTATGTCTTCGCGGCGGCATTTGCAGGCATTATTTGCTTTTTGATTTTTTCAAGCGTTGATAAGGATCCCAGCCAAAAAGCGAAATCAGCAATGGAAAAAAAACAATTTACCGGCCTCGCTAACTAACCTCCAGCTCGTTAATCTTGAACAAACTGGCCATAAGTCAAGATTCCTAATAATTATTATTAAAAACTGATAATATCCAAAAACTCAAAAATTTTCACTTATACTTAATCCATTTGTTTATTAAATTTTCTCGTTGCACTACAATAGTTTCAGTGTAAATCTATATGCATAGACAATGAAAAAAATATACGTCAAAAAAGAGAAAAGCATTTTCATAGAACCGCGCCGGGAGAGTGTGCTTATATCATTGAATCTGGTAGCGTTAAAGTTTCTAAAACTAGAGCCAATGGCCAAACAATCACGCTAGGAACCCTTTATGAAAAAGATATTTTCGGAGAGCTATGGCTGACTCCCCAGAACCCCTACCGTCAACGCTATAGAAGACTGTACCTTTTCTATATTGACTCAGGAAGCATTCACCTCGCTTGCCCATCGCAATCCACAATCTCTCATTCCTATTTTAAAAATCCTTGCAAACAGGATACGCTCAGCTTTAACCGTTGTTGAGACCTTAAATAAAGCTGCCCCAAAAACCATCCCGCAAGACCAACTTTAAACCAATCCTTTTGGCAACGTCCCCTCAGCTTTTTTCTATTACTGAACAGTCTATAGATTTTGCCTCACGCTTTTCTAATCGAAATTAGGGTAGGCGGTTGCAATTCCATAATTATCGTTTACAATTTTTAACAATTACTTCGCTCAATCAAACAGGCAAGAGTTGAGGCATTTGCTGAGGTAGTTTACTACCTGTATGCCGCTCTATTAACTAACATCGAAAAAGAAAATGCCCGAGTTAGACTCTCCATTAAAAAGCTTTAGAAAACGCTTATTCGAAATATTGGAACCTGCCCCAGAGTCCGATCTTTCCAGCAAAATAGTGGATATCACATTACTCGTTTTGGTTTTGCTCAATGTCATTGCGGTGATTCTCGAATCGTTACCCGCATGGAGAGAGTCTTATGGAAGTTACTCAGACGTTTTCGAGGCTTTTTCTCTAACTATTTTTTTTTTAGAATATCTTTTGAGGATATGGGTTTGTGTCGAATCAGAAAAATACTCTCACCCAACAAAAGGCCGTATTCGATATGCGCTCACTCCCCTGGCTATTATCGACTTATTAGCGATTTTACCGTTCATTCTGTATTTTTTATTTCCAATCGATTTACGATCGCTCCGGGTTTTACGGTTAGTGAGAATCCTCAGCATTTTTAAAATATACCGCTATTCAAAAAAACTGCAAACGCTAGCCAAGGTTTGTATTAATAAAAAAGAAGAACTTATTCTTACAGTGGTCTTTGGCTTTTTCTTCCTCACAATCGCTTCCAGCTTAATTTTCTTATTCGAAAGCGAAGTCCAACCCAAAGCGTTTTCAAGCATTCCCGCCGCAATGTGGTGGGGAGTGTGTACATTGACTACCGTTGGCTATGGAGATATTTATCCTATCACCTCTGTAGGAAAAATCTTGGGATCGTTTATTGCCATCATTGGAATCGGCATGTTTGCACTGCCAGCGGGTATTCTCGCTTCTGGATTTTCTGAAGTCATAGAATCTCAAAAAGAAACAGCCACCGCTTGCCCACACTGCGGAAAAGATATCGACCATTAATCGACTATGTTTCCCACTAGCATGCTATAATTTGTAAAAACAACTTACGGGACCCTCTAAAAACTGTTTTTGGCCACGAGCGCACCTCATGAAATAAGGGTTTGCGAGTTACCCAAAGTAAAAGCACTGAATTATTAGAGGTATCGTT
>CAWVUN010000085.1:0-7091 GCA_963932495.1 uncultured bacterium | reverse complement strand
CGGTTGATAGCCAAACAGACGTTGAAATCCTCCCAAATTATCAAACCCCTTATAGAGAACTGAAAACCCGATAATAGAGTCGATTAAATAAGGATTGACGTCTATGTTATTTAAGACACCGGTCATCAAAGTGAGGCTATGTCCAAAAGTAAATAAAGTGACATACACCACGACATCTTTAGTTCGATAAAGGAAAAAGATAACGCCGATTAAAAAAAGTAGGTGGTCGTAACCTGTGACCATATGTTTAGCACCAATGTATAAAAACGGAAATATCGACACGCCTTGATTGTTGAGTAAAAATTTTTGTGTATTGCCATCGACACCATGAGCAAAACTTAGCACTGGGAATCCAAAAATACAGGCGAATAAAAGAATGATTTTCATTGTCTTAGACTTAAATGACATACTAAGAAAGTACTCCTATAAAGTCAGAAAACTATTATGAATGTTGGTGTAGAATTGTTTGCACTTAAGAGTGTGCCACGATATGCTCTCAGTAAATACTAAATAAAATGAATAGAACTATTTACTCTAATATTTTGCTTTCTTTACGCTGACACCCTGTGGGTGTTGCGTCTTTGCAGTAAATATTTAGCCATATTCGCGATTACAGCATTAAATGTATGAGAATTAATTTTGAAAAGAAGAGGTCACTTGTTTCAAATAGAACTTTTTATCCTTAGGTCCAAGGAAAGAGATTCATAATTTTTGAGATTTTAAAAATATATCTTCTCGATATTTATCCATATTGTCTTCTTAATACTCCCCAACGACCAATTGGCAGGATTGATCGAATATTTGGCAGGATTTTTCTTCGATTAATTTAAAGTTCATTTATTTATAAATTATTTTTAAGGGATCGCTTTCAGTAGCGTTGTTTAACTTAGCGAAAAAAATAGTGCCATGAGCATTCTTGTCATTATTCACTAGCTTGATTATTTTTTTATTTTAATAATTATTGACTTCTCAAACGACCAATTCATCGGGAACCGTGATTTTGATGTCTTCCCAAATGAAGGGGGTTGTATTGAGCAGATGCCATCTAAAAGCGTAGACTTTACATCCCAAGAGAAAGTCTTGAAGCTGTACAAATATGCTTAAGGAAAAAGGGCAACTGATTGAGTAAATAGAACATTGCTTTTAGCAATTTCTACACTTGTAGAATCGGCTATTTTGGGAAGTAACAGCAGTCTTTTTGACAAATTGAAGAAAGAGACAGAGCTCGCATTGGAATTAGAAAATTGGAGCTAATCCCACTTTAAAGGGGATTGGAGGTTTTTTGGTAAAAGTTATGAAGAACAAAATAAACAACCAAATCAAATACAGTCCCCCTCTCTGTTTACTCCCAAAGCGTCATCCCCTTAGTAAGCTTTCGCGGAAGTTCTCGAAGGGTCGAAGTAGTTTTTAAAGGATTGTCTGCGGTTATGAATCCTATAATGTGTTTAGCATTATTTTTTAAGTGGAGTTTGATAAGGGAAGTTTAATATATAAATAATTATCTGAGTTTAGGCCGATTGTCTGAACACTTTTTTATATGTTATTAATCTTAATTTTTATAATTCAAATCTTTAAAGAATTGGTTTTTGTCCTCATTTTTTTTTATTTTCCTACCAGTTTGTTCAGCCAGATTTAAATACCTTTTTCCATAAACAGTTTGCCTGTTTAAAAAAATTAGAGCGGGCTAGAGCTTCATAGGCATAGGCAATATCGAAGTCTTGCATTTCTTTTGGAAACTTCTTGGTGAATTCAAAACATCGTTGGGCATGTTTTAATGAGTTTGGAGCGTCTTTTGTTACTGCGTATACTCTAGAGAGTAGCCAATGAGATTTTTGGTTATGAATGTTGGTCCCAACTGCCAACCAGTGATAACAGGATGCGTGCGCAGAATTAACGATGATCTTTTTTTTTCTTTTGTCAGTCTACGTTTTTCTAAAAGTTTCCAAACCTGTTGTTTAGAAGTTTTAGCAAAATGGAGATTACATTCTTTTAAAGTTTCTTTTTTCATCAGTGTATATATTAGGAAGTTTGAGTCGAGAGTTGCCGGCATTAATTAATGCCAACGCTATTAATCGCTTATTATCATTAATCACCATACCTTCAAAAATTCTATTATAAGTCTCATAGAAGTATTAAAGATATGTGCATTAATAGGCCAAAGCTAGGTTGGGAGCTACAAGTTTAAAACTAAGCGAGAGTATTTCTGAAGTAGAAAGTTATCCTGATGAGGAAGGAATGAACTGTGTGGAAAGAACTCAACCAAAACGGCGAGAATTAATCTCGCCGTTTTGATTTAATTTTTTTATACAACCGTTACATTTGAAGCTTGAGGACCTTTTTGCCCCATGGTTCTTTCGAATTTCACGGCTTGGCCTTCCTTCAAGGTTTTGAAACCATCTCCCTCAATGGCAGAAAAATGAACAAAACAATCTTCGCCTTCGCTTGACTCGATAAAACCATACCCTTTGCTGTCGTTAAACCACTTTACTTTTCCATCTAACATCTAAAATACTCCTAATCCAGCGGGAAAATGCATTTAATAAAGCTAAACTTAATTATCCCGATTTAATTTGATTTGGTCTTAAAAAACTTTTAGAGAGACATCTTAGGGAGGAACGACTAAAAAAGGGCGGGTGGTCCTACCAAACTGATTTTAGTAGTTCTTCAAAAAAATTTCTAAAAATTATCTATACAGACCGCTCCCATAATTTACAAAAACATTTTAGCGCTCTTTCAAAAATAATACTATAAGAAACGTTTTTTACTTGCTAGAAATGCCTACTCATCAATATTAAAATGATTTTAGCAAAAATTTGGTAAACCATGATTTTTTGTCAAAGTTATGCGCGTTTTGATCTCCTTAAATAATTTTATAAACTTTTACTGGATAAGTTCTTTTTTTGACTTTTTTTGTTGTTTAACTTTAAATTTATGTCATTAGATTGAGAGTTATGGTGGTTTCTGGAGTATGAAGGTTGAGGAGGCAAGCACCCTTTGTTGTAAAATTGTTTTTGACGAAAAAAGCAATTCAAACAAAGGAGACACCACCATGAGCAAGGATAATGTTATTTCCCTTGATAATCCAGATGATAATGCCGATGTGTTGCCATATTTTTTGAGATCAGGGTCAAGAGAGTTGATTACTAAGGTAGTTCAGAGTGAGCTGGCAGAGTTTCTATCCCAGTATCAAAATATGACAGATTCTGAAGGAAAATTGTTAATAGTGCGCAATAGTTATTTACCTCAAAGGGAGATTATGACGGGCATAGATTCTGATGATATAAAGGTTCCTAAGACTCGTGACCGAGGCAGGCAAGGTATTCACTTTTGATCAGAGCTCTTACCTCCGTATATCAATTGTATAGATACTGGATAGGAAAATTATTCTTACATCTATTTTTGGGTAAGCTAATTCTTGGCATCGAATTGATAATGGAAGTTTCAATCAACGACATTTCGAATCGAATCGAGCTTCATGTAGATCTGAAACTAGTAAAGCCATTCCGGAACTTGGTCCTGGCGCGAGCGCTAATCCTCAAGTTATTGCCAAATTGTCAGGGCCATTGGTTGCTCAATATAGAGTCTGTGTGAATAGAAGAAAGTGGGCTAGCGATTGAGTGCTGAGACTATAAAAAGAAGAAACTCTTTAGGATGAGATAAAAACCTTTAGCTTAATATCAATTAAAGTTGTTTATCAAAGTTTCACTGGTAGGAAACCATAAAAAAATCCTATTTGGATAATGCCTATAATGATTCCAATGACTCCTGCCGTTATACAGAGAATCATTCCAAAGTTAATGTTTTGAGATGGAGACGCTGAGCTTGTTTTCGATTTAAGTTCCTCGCTCGCCAGTTTGCGATAATTTCGATCTGGATCTCTTACCTCACCTCTATAAATTTTGTTTAATAATTGTTGCTCGGCTAAATCAAGGTTAGAAAGAAAATCATTTTTTTCTCCAACGGGGCTCGGTTCGAGATTAATGTTTTCTAGACCCAATTGCTTTTGGGCAAATCTTTCTACGGATTTTTGTCTAAGAGTTGTAAAAATCTTCCACAGCATCCAACCTGAAAGAAGAGGAATCACCCAAGTCGGTGTATTTAAAATCTGATTATATATTTCTGAAATAGTTGTCATTATTTACCATTTTAAATATCTCTTAAAATTTGAAGCGACCATTATATCCTCAATTTGATATATTTATTTACTTTTAAATATCATAACTTTTTTTTGAATATTTGGTGCCGGCGTTTGAAGAATTTAACACTAAAAAAAAATAAATTAAATTTTTTCAATTGTTTAGGGTGATAAGCGAACGGCTAGTGGTTGGTTTTCCAAAAGTTACCGCGACGTCCAATTTTTTGAAACAATTCCATCAGAGACCGCATGTAGTCCGGATCAAACTAAGTTCCACGGGTGGCTTCGAATATATCGGGAATTGATATCATATTAAAATCTACACTATCGCGAAGAGCTTGGTAAATTTGGTGATGATCCGTTGCTAAAAAAATTACCTGATTTATCGAGAATGAGGAGGGAGCAACTAGAATGGATTAAGTGCGATTCAAGGATCTTGACTAAATTATCCAAAGTTTTAGTCAGTAAGTTTCCTGAAGCTAGCAATTCCAGGATATGATTTTTCCCTTTGAGTATTGCTTTGTACTGACCAGGTAAAATTGTATCTTTATTCAACTCACGATCGCTAATTTTTGAAGAAATAGCTTTTCCAAGAAAATAAAGCAGTAATGGAAATAGTCTAATTTTGTCACGATATCGTAACAAGGTTTAAATTGTTAAGGATCAAAATTAATCAAAATGAGCCTAAATGTAACAAAACTTTTATTGGTATTAAGATTTTCTTTGATTGGCTTCGTGATTGTTTTGGTTTTGTGACTTGTATGATATGAAAGGTAGGGGTGAATTTAATAAACTGAATGACTTTGCTAATTAATTGACATCGGTTTATTTTGATTATTTTGCTAAATTTAAAATTACTGAAATAATTATTTTATGTTTTTCAACATCAATCGTTTGATACGAGTGGAGAATATAGAGTGAGTAACTGATTAATGAATTTATTATTTAGGAGAAAAAAATGGCTTATAACAACAAACCCACGATTGTAGAAGAAACTCCCGGAATCAAGTATTACTGTACATGTGGGGAATCGGCTAATAAGCCTTACTGTGACGGATCGCATGAGAGACTACCTGTTGGAAAATCTCCTATTGAATGGACCATTACAGAAGCTAAACGGGTTGCTATTTGCGATTGTGACAGGACGGGAACTGCTCCGTTCTGCGACGGCACGCACAGCAAAAAAAAAATATAGGTTTTGAGTTCTTAAAAGAAAAGGAAACATAAAATGAGTACTGGAAATAATACTGCCAAAGTAAGGGTATAGTTTGAAGGATTAAAACACTTTGGTTTGAACTTTAAGAATATGGCGCGTTCAGAAGAGTTCTATAGTCAAGTTCTTGGGTTCCCCGTTATTTACCGAACAAAAACTAAAGGAAGAAATCAAGACATTGAAGTGGATGTTCGCAATGTTGCTATAGCGTTATTTGAATCTCCTGATTTGGATATGGAATCTGGACAAAAGATTTTTACTGATGATGGATATCTGCATTTTGCATTCACCACGACCAAAAATTAGTTTGAAGTGATCCTTCAGGTTTTGAGAAATAATGGTGTCAAAATCGACGGGGAACCTCGGGTATATGGAAGTGGAGCATCTGCTTATTTTTATGATCCTGATGGGCATCATTTAGAAATTCATTATGACGAGCAAAGTCTAACAGAAGGTGGTCGCACTTCGAGTGCCTCCTAGAGAAATAGAGTTATAACTGTTTTAAAAAACGAGATTCCTCCACTGCGGTCGGAATGTCGAGCGTAGGGGATTGCATAACTCTAGTGCCTTGATCAATCAACAGGCGAAGCCAGTCTGTCGTTCAGTGTGACAATTATTTAGTTTCTTAATTAAGTATCATGCGAAGTGAGTAATTTGATTACCGTGTAACGTTAGGTATTGAGAAAATAGTCATGAGTAATAAAACGATAAAATTAGACATAAAGCTGTATCCCCCGGAAGCGCAAAGGGCAGGGTAGTTTGCCGGAGGAAGAATAACAGAAACGAAACCGCTTGGTTTTCCAGACGAAGGTCCGGAAGTTCCTAACACGGGTCCGTTATTTTATTGGGCTTGGGCTACTGCTGAAGGATATGGAAAAATTGAACTTCATCCACATCAAGCTTTCGAAATTATGAGTTAAGCTCTCGAAGGCGAGATTGGTCATTACGATACTTTGGGAACCCGAAGTAGAGTAAAAGCTGGCGGCTCCCAAGTGTTGGAGACTGGCTCTGGCTTTTCACATGAAGAAGAAACCTTTGGCGACCGGACCAATTTTTTCCAAATTTAGTTTGACCCGCATTTGAATGAAAGGATTAACGACTCGCCGACTTATCTGGAGTTCTCGCACGGTATTTCCCCGTCCATGAACAAGACGGTGTTGCGGTAAAATCGGTGATTGGTGAATCGGACCCT
This sequence comes from uncultured bacterium, assembly GCA_963932495.1. Classification (GTDB taxonomy): domain Bacteria; phylum Nitrospinota; class Nitrospinia; order Nitrospinales; family JAJDAT01; genus JAJDAT01. The sequence continues at coordinate 551 of CAWVUN010000085.1, read as the reverse complement.
AATTCTTTAAAGGTTGAAGCGGTGATGAAAGAAATCGTCATTTCTTCGGGATATCAGTTTCTATGGGGCATAAAATAAGATCGTTCTTTAGCGGTTGAGGTTATCGAAGGGGAAAGGCTTATCGTAGACGAAGATACGGGAAGGAAAGATTCTATTAAAATAAAAGACTTTGCTCTTATTCACGCACAAGAGTCTTCTAAAGTTTGTTTCCAAGCTAAAGTGGAATCTACTGTCAAGCTGGCTGTTATAGAAGTTCCTGCAAAAGTTTATTAGCCTTTATATAGGTAACGTCTATCTGCCACTAGACAATAATATGAAACCCTCCGACAATGGAACCGAAGTTAACCCCAAGTGCATTTGGTTGGAAAAGGGCCTTAAATTCTTTTCTACCAAATGGACAAGGGAGTTATCTTATTTCTATCTGAAAAGCCGTGAGGATTTGGAGATTTGAATCGGAGTTTAGGCGGTGTTTCTGCCAAAGTGCTCAGTCATAGATTGAAGGTTTTGGAAAGTGCGGGTGTCGTTAACGGCACCGAGCAAATGACCAATCC
>CAWVUN010000084.1:0-7100 GCA_963932495.1 uncultured bacterium | reverse complement strand
GGACGTAAGAGATCTATACTCGCTTTTTCGATTTCTAAAATCGTTTCATAATTAACCACATGATCTTTGATCATGGCCTTGGGTCGAATTTCTCGAACGATTCCTTTAAAAAACTTTTTGGCGTAACTATCGACAGTAAAAGTAGCGTCTTGACCGACTTTAACTCTCCCTATATCTGTTTCATCGACGTAAACGGTCACCTCTAATCTGTCGAGATCTACCAGAGTGACAAATGTTGGCGAACTCAAACTCGCCGCGACCGTTTCTCCCTTTTGGGTTGAGATAGAGGCAACCGTTCCATCTGTCGGAGCGACTATGGTTGCATACGACAATTGAGTTTCAACTTCTTGCACGTCGGCTTTGGCTTTTTGGACATTGGCTTCTCCCAATTTGATATCATTCCCTAACTGAGTTTCTTTCAGTTTTAAACTTTCGTCAGCAGATCGGTGGCGGGCTTTGAAAACTTTTAGTTTCTCTTCGCTTTCATCAAGAACCGTGATAGAAACCACTCCCTTGTCGCTCAGTTCTTGATTTCTTTTAAGCATTTTCTCGGCCAACTCAATTTGGATTCCTATTTCCTCGTATTCGGCTCGGGCTTTATTAATTTCTAAAGGACCTTCATCCACGATTTTATCCAATCGAGCGCGTTGAGCGGACAAATCCGCTTTTCTTTGCGCTACGCGCGCTGCCAAGTCGTAATGTTCGACCACCGCAATCACTTCGCCAGCTTTAACCGAATCGCCGATTCGAACAAACAATTGTTCTAATTGACCAGAAATTCTAGAACCAATTTTCACTTCGGCCCCGGTCATCAAAGTCACGGTACCTGTCGCGGAAACGGTTTGACGTAGCTCGCGCATTTCAGCTTTGACGAATTCGAAGTTTTTTGCCGAGGATGCATAACCATTTTTGTCACCACTGCTAACCAATCTCAGTATAGGACTTAAAAGTGCCGGTTGGAATTTCCAAGAAACAGCAATGACAACAAACGCCAAAAACAATATGAGAAAAAGCTTCTTCATTCAAATCTCTATTAGAATTTTCAGGATATATCTTTATATCTTAACATATCGGCGAAAACCTTCGCTCCTGATTTTTACTCAGCCGTTGAAACATAAAACCATCATCCATAGGACTTTCCCTAAAGATCAATATGTATTTATCAACATACATGACTCTAAAATAATCATTCAGCAAAATCTGTTTCCAGATAAATCTAACTTCTCAAACATTCCATTTTTTCGTATATTAATGATGTATTCAAGTCTACAAAAAACAGGTATATTTTAGAAGCTTTATATCACCTATTTGCTAATTCTGATCTTATATACATGGGCCTTTTTTCTTTTAAACACCAAATCTATTTATGGTATTTTAGTAGATAGTCAATCGCTCATTTTGGAGCTGAAAACCTGGATTTCCGATCTCGTTTACTTCCAAAAACTATTGGCAAACATTTTGTCTTTCTCTTTTTTTTCAGTTCTTGATTAAGTTTACTCTACAAATGCGCAAACTCTCTTTCCAACTTAAAAGAATCCTCCAAACTGCCGTTTTTTTTCAATAATGGGTATTGCCCCAAATGCTCTAGGAGCTTCTTTAGATTCAACTTTCTTCGGAGATATGCTATCGCAGATTCTCTCCCAAATCACCAAGACCTATGTCAAGTTTAATACTTTCGATGTGTCTATTTCTCCCAAAATAAAATTCAAACTCGGCAACGTTGAGTTTCAGAAAAACAACAGAACTTAGTTCTAGAGCAAAAAACCTATCTAGTTAAAGCCAGTTCAAGCGCATTAACTGCTGAGGGGAAAAAATGGCTCGTCGCTCACCCCGAAATCAAATTAGCTCCAGACCCACAGTTTGCTCCCATCGAATATTTTGACGAAACTGCAACTCATCAAGGAATTGCCCCCGATTATGTAGAATCGGTAGAGGAAAAACTAGGAATAAAGTTTAAAATTGTCCGCTTAAATATTGGGATGAAATTCTCGCTCAAAGTAAAACGAAAACAGTAAATATGTGGAAAGGTGCTACGCCAACTCCGCAACGCCAGCAATAAATGTTATTCACAAAACCTTACATCGAAGCCCCTGCCGGTATCTTCGTGACGAACAAAATTGAAGGGCCAATTGAACTCTCAAATTGCGACAAAAAAAAGGTTTCTATATCTATCGGTTATGGGATGCAAGACTACCTCGAAACTCACCACCCAAAAATCGAGCTATATCTTATATCGGATATTTTAACAGGACTGCATAGAGTGTCTTCAGGAATCTCGGAAGCTTTCATTAAAAATGTAGTGTTAGCCATTTACTAAAAGGAGAAGGAAGGAGTTAAGAATCTACGCATTACCAACAAACCGGAAATCAATTACGAATGGGGATTCGCCACCCGGAAAGACTGCCCCATACTTAATCGCATCCTGAAAAAAACTATCGACGCCATAAAAGAGAGTTTATGACGGGGACCTGGCTACTCTAGTTCCTTAATCAATCAATGCGAAAAATAGTTACTCCAAAATATATTCGACGTAAATTATCCAGCACAGCATTGAGAGAACTAAAACTGTGTAGCCCGCATGAACCCAAATAGTGAAAAACAGGTTTTCTTTACGCTTCTTTGGCGGATCTTTTTTTTCGAAATCGTTCATAGTTTAATGCTTGCTGATAAAGATCTCATCGTTAAAAAAATTTCAATTCCGAGCCCTTGCCTTTACACGAAGCCAAAGATAATAGCCTCCACCTGCCAAAGCTATCAATAAATAAACACCATAATTCATCAAAAAAGAATATACATACCCTTTAATAACTAACTTGATAATGGGAGCGGTTAATATAAGGACACCTATCACTCCACATAAAAATAAGATTAATTTAAAATTCATATTGCTTTGGTTTCTTCTACGTTAAAAGTAACGAACACTTTATCAAATTTAGAAGATATTTTCCCTAGATAAACTTATCTTAATATTTTTTTTAACTCATATAACGATTTATGCAACCGGTTGGATTCTAATCGCTTAAAGAGTATAATTTTTATTATGTCTTCATACGCTTTTACTAGGATTATGAAAAATCACTTCTTAGCTATTTTCCTGACATTAAGTTATCTAGTTGTTTCGAACGCCTTCGGGATGAACCGAGGTATCGCCCCCGTTCCTATTCGAGACGACACGGTAAAACAAGTGGGGCTTTATAAGGAAAGTCACGCTCTTGTAATTGGCGTTAGCCAGTTCGCTGATTGGCCCAATTTGATGAGAGTGGATAGCAACATAAGGAGTACTCAAAAAACCTTAGAAAACCATGGCTTTCATGTGGTTGTCCATTCCAATACGATCTTCAACAATCTTAACAGCTCAATCGAAAGCTTTATCAATCAATATGGACAAAACCCGGATCATCGTCTTCTATTGTATTTTGCCGGGCACGGGCACACCCTAAAACTTGCTTATGGTGAAGAAATGGGCTATATCACCATAACCGGCTCGCCTAACCCTAACAAAAACGAGGCGGGCTTTTTAGCAAAAGCTTTGGACATGCAACAAATCGAAGTTTACGCCAAACTTATTCAATCAAAACACGCGCTCTTCTTATTCGATAGTTGTTTTTCAGGTTCTATTTTTTCTATCAATCGGTCTATCTCAAAAAATATTTTTTCAAAGATCAGCAAGCCCGTGAGGCAATTCATAACAGCGGGCAGTAAATACAAAGAAGTCCCCAATCAAAGTATTTTCTGCAGACAATTTATTTTAGCGCCTAATGGCGAAGACGATAGCATCAGCGATGGTTACGTTATGGGAGTTGAATTTTGTGGGTTTTTACAAAGAACTGTGTTCAATTATTCTAAAGGGACTCAACATCCGCAATATGGGAATATGCGCAATCCATATCTCGACAAAGGCGATTTTTTTCTCTCTTTAAAAAACCTTATCCACTCCAACACGACTCAAGCATTAATTGCCCCAATTCCTTCGCCTCCAAATACTAATGTGATTCCAGCACCTCCGAAGCATCCTAAGAAATTCGGTCATTTGCAAGTCAATATGAATATTGCCCACGCTAAAGTAAAAGTAAACGATCAACACAAAGGGGTAGCTCATCTCAACGAACCATTAAATATTACAGGCATACCTGTTGGCGAAGCCGCCATAGGAATTGAAGCCGAAGGGTACATCCCTCTAAAGTTCACGAGTCATATAAAAAATAACGATTGGACAGAAGAAAAGGAACAGTTTGTTCATAAAGATCAGATAAAGGATATTGGAGATCTTTCTAACGTCAATGTCCGCATTTTTTCTTCTGACTCCACAGTGCCGCCAGTTGCGCCGGCTCCCGTTCCAAGTCGTGTTGCAATCATTCGTGAATACATTCCGCTCCACAAACATAGAATCATAGAAAAACGCTCTTGACACTCACACTGTAACAAAAACTATCGCCATCGACGGTCACGATAACCCAAAAAATATCCTTCAATAAACCGCAATCAACCAGCTTAGATTGGACTAAAAACTTAAAAATGAAAATTGTCAGTCTACTACCTTCCGCAACAGAAATTGTTTGCCAGCTTGGGCTGGAAAAAAATCTCGTTGGAGTTTCGCACGAGTGCGATTATCCAAACTCAGTAGCGAATTTACCAAAACTAACATCTTCGCGTGTCGATTATTCTGGTAAGAGCGATTCTATTCACCAATCTGTAATAGAACTTTTAAAAACTTCTGTTTCCGTTTACGATTTGGATTTAGATCTACTTTCGAAATTAAATCCCGACTTCATCCTAACGCAGGATTTATGCGATGTTTGCGCCGTTTCATTCGATCAAGTTCAAAGCGCGTGCAATGAATATTTAAAGTCAGACACAAAAATCATTTCTCTCAAACCAAAAACGCTTGAAAGTATTTGGACAGATATAGCTCATGTCGCCGAAGAATTGAACGCAGTGCCAGCCAGCACCTATTTTAAAGCGCAACTAGATCAACGCATTGCAATTATTAAAAAAAGGATTGATCAAGCGCAAGTTCCAAAGAAAAAAATTATCACAATAGAATGGATTGATCCCATTATGGCGGGGGCTATGTGGGTTCCTGAAATGGTAGAAATCGTAGGAGGAGAATCGTTGATGGTAGAGGTCGGAGGACTAGCCGTGACGCTCGATTATCCTAAGTTAGAAACGATCGACCCAGACGTTGTGCTCATCAAACCTTGTGGGTTCAAATTAGACCAAACCGTCAAAGAAATGGACGCCATCCGCTCAAACATCCCTTGGATGGAATGGAATGCTAGCAAAGTAAATAGCGTTTACCTAGTAGACGGCAACGCTTACTTCAATCGACCCGGCCCACGGATAATTGATTCGCTTGAAATACTGGCTTATTGCGCATTTCCCGATATTTTTCCAGAGTTTGGCGAACGCTACGCCAACGCTATTATCCACCTTGAAGGAGGGTTGACTCTACCCGCGGACGATTAAAGATTGGGTTACGAGACAACTCCAGAAAACGCTTCTTCCGCTTCTCGATAAAGCTGAGCTTTTCGTTTAAAATGTTTCGGAGAAAAATGGAAGGGAATCAACTTTTTTACCTTAGCTCTCCGCGCAAGTGTTCCCGCTTGTTGGCTTGTTAAGTGGCGACGTTCCTTACCGCGTTCTGCTTCCTCTGCAATGAATGGCGATTCGCAAAAAAACTTATCGGCGTCTTTAACCAACTCAACTATCTTTTCGTTATTGCCATCTTGGAAAACCGTGTCGGTGATATACGCAATCTTTTGCCCCGGAGAAATTAATACCAGTTCTTCCTTCAACTCGCCAAACGGAAAACTTATAGTTTCAAATTCTTTCGGATCGCCAACTGGCACAGAAAGCATAGAATCTTCGGGAGCGTTTTCGGCAACCATTTTTTTTAAATCGTTCAGCCATCTTCCAGGCACAAACCGGCGGGCTTCCAATTGGTCTTTTCGAATATTCAAATGCTTATTCTCTTTTAAAGCAAATCCCAAACAGGGCACTCTGTGTTCCAAAATAACGGTGTACACCGCCAAAGTGGACTCTTCCAAAAGAGGTTCTGATTCCGCAAAGTTTTCTTCTCTTTCATCGCTTCTTTGGAATTTTTCAATGGCTTTGAAGGTTGCTCTTTTAATTCGACCTGGAAGAACTTCCGCCACTTCTAATGTCAAGGATTCGTCATAACGTTCCACTAAATTCCAGGTGAAACCCGCTAACTTCCCTTCCACATTTTGGATGAAGTTTTCTGGGCCATATAGTCGGATCGTTTTTTCGCGCCCAAAATTGACTCTCAACAATTGGTCAAACCCTATAAAATGATCGATATGAGTATGACTCACAAAAACGTGCGACGCTTTTATCAAATCTGAAGAGGCCAACTTAGAAATATTCCCTAAGTCAAACAAAATAGATCGTTTCTCATAAAGAAAATCAATAAAAATCCCTGGGTCTCCAAAAGGATCATTGACCAATCTGGGGTGTAATGTAGGTTTCATTCAATTCAATCCTACACGAAACGGCAAAGCTTTCAATACCGTCCGCTATAAGTCTCTTTAACGTTTATTCAGAAGATGTGGCTCCGTGGAGTAAAAAAGCCTCGATAAATTTTCCAAGATCGCCATCCATAACAGCGTCTACGTTCCCTGTTTCAACTTGAGTTCGAAGATCTTTAACCATTCGGTATGGATGCATGACATAGGATCGGATTTGGCTACCCCATTCGATCTTCTTCTTATCTTTTTCCAAATCCTTCATACCCTCCATCTGTTTTTCTTTTTGTAGCTCGTATACGCGAGCTTTCAAAACCTTCATACAAGAAGCCTTATTCTTATGCTGGGATCGTTCATTCTGACACTGAACAACAATACCCGTCGGTTTGTGGGTAATTCGCACAGCCGAATCAGTCGTATTCACACCCTGACCGCCTGGTCCCGAGGCTCTATAAACGTCAATTTTTAAATCTGCTTCGCTAAGATCTACATCAACCTCGTCCGCTACTTCTGGATAGACAAAAACTGAAGCGAAAGAAGTATGACGCCGCTTATTTGCATCGAATGGGGAAATTCTTACCAATCGATGAACTCCAATTTCCGCTTTTAAATACC
>CAWVUN010000083.1:0-7143 GCA_963932495.1 uncultured bacterium | reverse complement strand
CATCCAGGAATTCTCCCCTACTATCGCGGACTGGATTGTCCCTTATGGGCTGTCTTTAATGAAGATAGAGATAAAATTGGATCAACTTTACACTGGGTAGATACAGGAATTGACACAGGAAGAATAATCGCTCAAAAAAAATACGAGTTTCAAGGACAAGAAAACATTTTTAATTTAGAGCCTCAAATAATGAATGATTGTGTGTCTTTAATTTCCGATTTTATTGAACAAAGTCCGACTAAATTCCCGAAAGACTATAACAAGCAGGATAACGCCAAATCAGATTATACTTTCAAAATGCCTCTGGGTTACCTTTTTAAAACCTCTAGAAAATTAAAAAAAATCATCACTCATTAGACCTATAATTCTAAAAAGACTTTTGAAATCAAGATCAATTCAGTTATAATTTTCAAGCCATTGATAAAGAAAAGGCTATTTTAATAATATTGAGTTCCCTACCTAGCATTAAATTAATCGAGTAATGAGTTTTCCAATTTAAGTCATAATTAATTAAAAGACTTATTTGAAAAAAATTACAATTAAACGTTCAAAAATGCCTAATCACTGTAATACATAATACTTTTTACTCCGAACACTGGGAAATATGCAAAAAGTCAAAATTGGAATGGGTCAATTGTTAATTGAAGGCGGCGAACCCCATAGAAACCTAGAACGGGCCGGAGAATTGGCTAAACAAGCAGCAGACCAAGGTTGTAATATTCTATTATTGCCAGAATGCCTTGATTTAGCATGGACACACCCAAGCGCAAAAACTGAGGCGCACACAATACCAGGAGTTTTTAGCGACTCTATTTGTTCGTTCGCCCAAAAGCACGGTATTTTTATTTGCGCTGGCTTAACTGAAAAGGCAGAAGATAAAGTTTATAACGCTGCCATACTGGTTGACGCCTCCGGAGAAATAATTTTAAAATATAGAAAAATCAATGTATTAGAATGTGCAAGGGAATATTATGCTATCGGAAATTCTCTTTCCGTTGTAGAAACCCCCTTTGGCATGATTGGGGTCAATATTTGCTCGGATAATTATATAGACGCCATAGAGATTGGCCATACTTTAGCGCGTATGGGTGCCCAAATCATTCTTTCTCCATCTTCTTGGACAGCAGACTACTCATATACTGAAGGGCAAGATCCATATAAAGATAAATGGCTCGTCCCATACTCTACTCTGGCAAAGCTATACGATATTGCCGTTATCAGTTCTACTAGCGTCGGTTACATCGTTGGAGGCCCCTATGAAGGAAAAAAAATGGTCGGCATGTCTATGGCTGTTGGTAGCGAAGGCATCTATGCGAGAGGTACTTACAATGAACTTGCAAGCGAATTAATTATTGCGGACATAGAGGTAAAACCTAGAAAACAATTAGGGACTAACATCGGAGAGATGTTGCGATCTAAAGGATATTACGATGGGTTGCCAAATGCTTAATCACAAAAACATGCCAATATTTTAGTCAAAAAACTTGACTAGCTTGCAAAACTAATTAGTTTTATTTTATTTTCATTTGATATAACGCCTTAATAGTATTTTTGCCTTTTTAACTTTATGAACATAGAAAAATTATGACTACCACCATTTCCGATAAATTTGGAAAAGACTATAAAATATGCTCCCGATGCGTCAGCGATACCAGTATGTCCAGTATTTGGTTTGACAAAGAGGGAATTTGTTCCTATTGCAAACTTCATGACAAAATTGCCGCCGATTACCCCAACGGGGAAGAAGGATGGAAAAAACTCCAAAAAATAATAGACAAAATGAAGGAACATGGGAGAGGTTCCAAATACGACTGTATTTTGGGCCTTAGTGGAGGCCGAGATAGCACTTACTCCCTATATAAATTGAAACAATGGGGATTGAGGCCGTTAGCCGTTTATTTTCATGATGGTTTTAGTAATCCTATCGCCGGTGAAAATATTAAAAAAGCAACCACCAGGTTAGGTGTTGACCTAAGAACCATGACTTCCGACTGGCGTGAATCTAAAGATATAAAGCTTTCATTCCTAAAAGCTTCTACTCCAGATTTAGATCAACCTACAGATTTAGGAGTCCAAGCAGTCCTCTATGGAGCGGCAACCACTGAGGGAGTAAAATATATAATTAATGGGCATTCATTTAGAACTGAAGGAATGGCTCCTTTGGATTGGCTTTATTATGATGGGAAATACCTAAACGCAGTTCAAAAACAATTTGGGACTATTAAGCTAAGGTCATGGAAGCCTAAAAGGCCTGGGTTCAATTTAGATACCTGGCAAATGGCCTACTACACTTTTCTGAAACAAATTAGAGTGCTTAACATTTTATATTATCTAGATTATAAAAGGACAGATGCCGATAAAATATTGACCGAGGAGTTAGATTGGAAAAGTCCAGGCGCACATTATAATGACGATTTATATCAAAGCTTAGTATTCTACGTTCATCGCGTAAAATTTGGAATTGATAAGCGTAAATTTAATTACTCTGGATTAATTCGATCAGGGCAAATGACACGCGAAGTTGCCCTTAAAAGATTGAGCGGTACCTATATTATCGAAGATCCAAAAGTGATAGACTTATGTATCAAACGGTTAGGGATAACCAACGAAGAGCTAGAAGAATTTATATCACGTCCAGTCAAAACCTTCAGAGACTATCCATCCAGCTTTAATCTGATTAAAAAATGCAAACTTCCGATAAAAATCGTCTGTAAAATGGGTCTTTTACCTAATTCTATTTACCATAAATATTTTAATTCCTACAAAGGATAATTCTCCTGCGTAAATACGATATACAATCCGGCAAAAATTGATTACGAAAAGAAACATCGCATTTTGAACTCCTCGCTAGTGAAACGCTAGTTTTTTTCTAGCTGAAGTTATATGTACCAAATTTCTCCAACTAAACGTTAAAACTTGCATTTCAATAACTTCTGAAAAGTTCCTCTCAGAAAAATCTTCTTCCCTAAAAATTTGACAAAATGAAATTTGGCAGGCTCCTATTAAACATTACTATCAGTGCTCTGATTTTAATTTTTCTTTTTCAAGAAGCTCATCTTAAAAAAATTATTGACCTATTCCAACAATCAAAACCATTTCACTTTTTTATGGCAGTGTTAGTCGCTGGCCTAAGTATCCAAGTAAACGCATGGAGATGGCAAATACTACTAAAACATCTGGAATGTAACTACAAAATGTCTGTAATTTCCAAAATTAGCTTTATCACCTTTTTTTTCAACGTTTATCTGCCTGGAGGCGTTGCAGGAGAAATTGCTAGGGTAGCTATGCTACCTCAACCTTCCAACTCAAATCAAAATAGAGCTGATCATTTAACTCAAATCACGGCTACAGTAGTGACAGATAAAGTTGTGGGCTTCGTTGGAATTATGATATTAGCTTTTGTTGGCTTTCTATTTAGTTACGAACTTTTGAAACAAGGCGAAATTCTATTAATTTTTATTGGAATTTCCATAGGAATTATTGGTCTTTCCCTAACGCTGTTTAGTCGGAGAACTCAAACGTTAATAGGTAAGATTTTTGTTCTTCCTTTCAAATTTATGAATCCTATTAAATCTATCGTTTATAACGTAACCGACTCGTTATTTAAATATCGCGATAACCCCAAGGTTTTTCAACCCGTCCTTCTTTTAAGCATTCTCGGACACATTCTGGTAGTTCTGTATTTTATTTTATTAGCAGAATCTATTGAAGTATCAATTGGCTACTTGAAAATGGGAGTTTACATTCCTATTATCGAGTTTTTTTCTTCCCTGCCAATCTCTTTAGGAGGCCTTGGAATACGTGAAGCAACAACCGTTTTATTATTTGCCGCAGAAGGAGTACCCGCTCCAGAAGCAATAAGTGTATCTTTGTTATCTTTTGCCGTCATTCTTATTGTAGGAGCCGTTGGAGGCTTGCTTTATTTCTTTAACAAGTTTTCTAATTAATCCTTCTATAAAAAACCTTTAACCTTAAATTGTTTAATATAGCTTTAAACTTCAATTTATATACCAGACTTCAGTAAAGCTCCACCCTTCTCCCTCTTTTCACCTAAAATATTTTGCCTCATAATCTATCTTTTATTCAGGCAGTTTATTTACGTCATCAAACAAGTATTCCGTGCAGCTCCATCTGCCCATTTTTCATGCATTTTTAAAAAAACTGACTTCTTTTAGAGCGTCTTTCATTAATGGTTTTATTGACTGGAAGCAAAACTCCTTAGTTTTTAACGGCGTTTAAAAAATAGAAAAAGGCACTCAGGGAACTCTTGCCCAAGCATTTGTCGACCTGACAACTAAGATGAGAAAAATTGCGATACATGCCATTGCCAAAGATAATTTGGACAATCCTGTTTTAAAAGAAAATTTTTCCGGAGACTTAGGAAAGCTTTCACTAAAATGCTTGAAAAGATGAACGCTACCCCTTCGCAAGCGAAATTTATTGCCAAAAACGATTTACACAATAAAAACCTCAAGTCGGAAGGAACGGGAACTTTAACTAGCTCTATGTCAACTATGGTGAGAAATTTACGGCAAATGGAATCGGAGAAATGACTTCTAATAGAAAGTATTATTGAAAGCACCCAAACTTTGGCTAGTTCGTCTGAAGAATTGGCGCGGTAAGTTCACAAAAGAATAACAACGCCGAAGATACCGCAAAATAATTAATGATTGTTTCGAGCGCTTCCGAAGAAGTTAGCGATAACATCGAAACTGTCGCCACGGGTTCGGAAGAAATGGCTGCGAGCATCAAGGAAATTGTGGCAAACGCATCCAAGGTAGCTTAAATCGCTTCATATGCGGTTCAAACCGTAACCATCATCGGTAAATTGGGCGATAGTAGCGATGAAATTAGTCAGGTTATAAAAGTGATTAACTCTATTTCCGAATAAACAAATTTATTGGCCTTGAATCCTACTATCGAAGCCGCTAGAGCGGGGGAAGCTGGAAAGGGTTTCGCCGGAGTTGCCAACTAAGTAAAAGATTTAGAAAAAGAAACGAGTAAAGCCACTGAAGATATAAGCCAAAAAATCGATGCGATCCAAACAGATACTTCCAAAGCAGTTGACTCGATTACCGAAATTACAACTATTATCAATGAAGTCAATGATATCTCGGCTACCATTGCAAGTGCAGTCGAAGAGCAATCGGCGACAACAAATGAAATATTATGAATGCTTCCCAAGGCAGCGTTGAAATATCAAAAAATATTGCTTCAGCCACTGAAATCGCAAAGAGTAATAATGCGGGAACCACAAATACTCAAAGCTCTGCATCCGGCCTCACAAAGTTAGCCGGTAAGCTTCAAAAACTAGTTGAACAATTTAAATCCTAAACGGGTTATTTTATAACTTCATAATTCCTATTTAGGATATTTTAAGTCTTTTAGTCACTTGTACTTTTTGAAAATTTAAAAAAAATTAAAACCGTTTGAGGCATTAAATAAAATAGTAAATCCCTCTCATAAAACAAAATTTAAATCATTCCAACTGGACTTTGGTAGGATTCCCGATGATGGTCAGATTTAAAATATAATTCGGTAAGATTAGTGGTTTTATACTTGTCGATACATAGAAAAAAATACTTGAGGACACGTGTTCTATGATCCCATTTTGGACCGAGATTATGTTCAAACTCCTCAAATATTTCAAAAACTTCTGAAAGTCCTAATCCGCCTTTAAATAAAATTTCTTTGCTTCCCCATTTTTTCCTAACTTTATTGCCTTGCACCTTTTCTTACAGTAGCTAACTCCCAATTTTTTGTAAAAAACCGCTTTATCGTCAAACTTTATGGCTCTGGAAATTGCCCCATCGATTCGACCATTATTGTCCAATACAACCCCTAAATTATTCATTGATGATAAGTCAGATAATTGGCTTGGATTGAGATTTTATTTGGCAGGGGCCATTGCGATAATCATTGGGAAACCAAAATTTTTGATCTAGTAAAACCGTTTAGAGCTCAATGGCAACAAATGTAAAATCTTTTGGCGTTTGCAGTTTTCTTCTTTGAATATCAATTAGTTAAATCAGGGGTGGCTAAGTTATTGGGCAAACTTCTAGAAATATCGAGGGGCTTTTAATGAAGCTAAGATTAAGCTCTATTAAAACTTATTTTATTAAATCGTTGCCAAGGTTTTGAGGGAAGTAAAATCGAAGAAATTTACCCGTAGGAAGGGTAGGAAAAAGTAGCTTAATTCGAGGGAGGTACTTTAAGAGAAGTTTACTAATAATAAAGGCAGAAAAAAACGGCGGGATAAATCCCGCCGTTTTAATCATTTTTTTTAGAGAGGCATTACATTTGAAGCCTGAGGACCTTTTTGTCCTGTGGTTTTTTCAAACGTTACATCTTGGCCTTCTTTCAAAGTTTTGAAACCATCGCCTTGGATAGCTGAAAAATGAACAAAACAATCTTCGCCATCGCTAGATTCAATAAAACCAAAACCTTTACTATCATTAAACCACTTAACTTTTCCTTCTGCCATTGGGAACTCCTAAACTTTTGCGGGAAAACATATATTTTTATTCAACATAATCGTCCCGGCTTTTGATAATTGGGTCTTAAAAATTTTCTGGAGATCTTTTAGGAGGAACAAATAAAAAAAGGCGGGTGGTTCTACCATGCAATTTAATAATTCTTCGAAAAATTTTCTACACAAATAATATTTACAGACCTTTTGTAAACTACTAGTACACTATAGTTCTATTTTCAAATAAATACAACTAAGCATCTCATCTAAAAACAAACTATCCGCCGAATCCTAGAAAAGAATGCTAAAAGCCCGTTCTCCCCGAACCAAGTCTAATTAAAATATTCAGCCTTTCTCATACCCCCTATTTTTCAGTAAAAATCGTTCTCCAACACTTATACCAACACTTAGTTCTCAAAGTAAAGCCTAGATCGTTTGACAACTTCTCCATACAACACATATTAAAAAAAGGTTTAATTGCTGTCAGAAAGACTTAATCATTCGAATTGGCAATCTCGGAGGCGGTAATGAAAATTAGATTCTTTACTCTAATGTGCTCCTCATTTCTCAGTTTTTATTTTTTATTTACTTTTTCTTCCTCAGCTTCTTCAAACGAAATGGGTATCCATCCACAAAAAGCGGCTCAATACATTAACGCAGCAATCGAAGCCAAT
>CAWVUN010000082.1:0-7263 GCA_963932495.1 uncultured bacterium | reverse complement strand
TTACCATACTGAAGGTGCGGGCGGAGGCCACGCTCCAGATATTATTAAAGCTTGCGGCGAGATGAACGTTCTGCCGTCGTCAACTAATCCGACACGACCTTATACTGTGAATACCATCGACGAGCATTTAGACATGCTAATGGTTTGTCATCATCTCGATCCTAAAATACCGGAAGATGTGGCTTTCGCAGAATCGCGTATTCGAAGGGAGACCATCGCGGCGGAAGATATATTGCACGACTTAGGAGCGTTCAGTATGATCGCTTCCGATTCGCAAGCCATGGGGCGTGTAGGAGAAGTGATCTGTAGAACCTGGCAGACTGCCCATAAAATGAAAGTTCAACGCGGTTCGTTAAACCCCGATCCAGCTCATCACGATAACTTTCGGGCTAAACGATATATCGCCAAATACACAATCAACCCAGCGATAACGCACGGCATCAGTCATGAAGTGGGGTCTATCGAAAAAGGAAAATTAGCGGATATTGTTTTATGGAGACCCGCATTTTTCGGAGCCAAGCCGTCCATGATTTTAAAGGGAGGTATGATTGTTGCCGCTCCTATGGGAGATCCAAACGCGTCCATTCCCACTCCCCAACCAGTGCATTATCGTCCTATGTTTGGTGCCTATGGTGGTGCCAGAAGCGAGACCTGCGTAAGTTTCGTTTCTAAGGCTGGTTTTGAGGATGGGATTGGACAGAAATTAGAATTGAAAAAGAAATTGGTCGTTGCCAAAAACACGCGAACCGTTCTTAAAAAAGATATGATCCACAACGGCTATTTGCCGAAAATTGAAGTGGATTCGCAAATTTACGAAGTTCGCGCCGATGGCGAACTGTTGACGTGCGAACCTGCTAGCGAACTGCCGCTGGCGCAAAGATATTTCCTCTTTTAGCGGAGTTTAAAATGATCGAGTTAACTGAAAAGATTGACGAAGTGCCAACAGTGTTAACAACGGTCACTTTAACTTACGACCAAAGACAAAAGAGTCGACTGCGAGTCACGCTAGACGATGATCGAGAAGCAGGGATAATGTTGGAACGCGGAACGGTTATGCGTGGAGGTGATTTTCTACGTGGTACTAATGGAATTGTTGTGCAGATTCACGCGGCTAAAGAAGAGGTGGCAATAGCTTACACGTTGGATCTATATCTTTTGGCTAGGGTATGTTATCACTTGGGTAATAGACACGTGCCTTTGCAAATTGAAGAAAACTGGTTGAGCTTTCAAAGAGACCATGTTTTGGAAGAAATGGTTCTCAACCTGGGATTAGGAGTTAAGCACGATACCGCCCCTTTTGAACCGGAAGGTGGTGCTTATAAGGAAAAACATTTAGCCCATCGCCATCACAGCGAATGAATAGCTTCAGACAAGAAGAATTATTGCGATTGATGCAGCTTTCCAGCCCCATGTTACCGGTCGGCGCATATGCCTATTCTCAAGGATTGGAGTATGCAGTTGAGTCCGGTTGGGTAACCGACGAGAAATCGACGATCAATTGGGTTCTGGGTTTGTTGAATAACGCTCATGCTAATTTAGACGTTCCCGTTTTAGCGCGTTTGCATTTAGGTTGGAAAAATGGCGATAGCGACCTGGTGTGTTACTGGAACGATTACCTATTTGCCAGTCGAGAGACCAGCGAAATGCAAGCAGAAGAAAGGCAACTGGCTCAAGCGCTGTGTCGTTTGTTATACGACTTAGGTATTACGGTTGCCAACGATTGGATGCAATATCCCAGAAGAACCTTTTTACTGCCATTTTCTATAGGCGCATCTCACTGGAGAATCCCGTTAGAGGATACGATCAGCGGATATTTATGGGCCTGGTCGGAGAATCAGGTATTGGCGGCAATCAAGTTAGTTCCGTTAGGGCAAACAGCAGGGCAGAGAATATTATCGAAAATGATAAAAGAAATTCCAAAAGTCTCTAAAGCCGGTTTGTCATTGAAAGACGACGAAGTTGGTTTTTCGGCTGTTGGACAAGGTATTGCAAGCGCACTACATGAAACGCAATATTCCAGATTATTCCGGTCTTAAAAAAAAAGATAAGGTGAAGAAATGACAACCAGTCAATTGTTGCGAGTGGGAATAGGCGGACCTGTAGGATCGGGTAAAACAGCTCTGGTCCACGCATTGTGCAAGAAAATGCGAAGCCGATATGAAATTGCCGTGGTGACGAACGATATCTATACAAAAGAAGACGCTCAATTTTTAATCCATAACGAAGCTTTAGACGAGGAGCGCATAATAGGAGTGGAAACGGGCGGATGCCCGCACACCGCCATTCGAGAAGACGCATCGATCAACTTAACGGCAATCGACGATCTCAATGCCAAGTTTGTAAATCTTAATATGATTTTTGTAGAAAGCGGAGGTGATAACTTGGCTGCCACCTTTAGCCCCGAATTATCCGACTTGACGATTTATGTGATCGATGTTTCTGCTGGGGATAAAATTCCGCGTAAAGGCGGACCGGGAATCACCAAGTCCGACTTGCTAGTAATTAATAAAATAGACTTAGCGAATTATGTTGGCGCCAGTTTAGAAGTGATGGACCGCGACGCCAAAAAGATGCGTGGCAAAAAACCTTTCGTGTTTTCTAACCTCAAAACGCAAGAAGGTTTGGACGCCATCATCGAATTTATTCAACGCGAAGGAATGCTTCCTAATTAAGCACCGAGATTCTCTGCGTTAGTTTTTCTAACTTTTTTCATTCTTTTGTATCGATTTTTAAATATCCGCTCTAAACTAAATCAATTTTGATACTAGAATAAATTAGAAATTCATCTTTTCAGAATTTTCCTGTCTGATTTTTAATTCAAAAGCATCCTTTCTAATTCCCAGATCTCAAATAAGTTCTATTTTCTATAGAAATACTTTGATGTTTCTTTCAAGTTGATTTTACGTGTGCTAAAAGTTTTCGAATTAATTCGAATAGTCGAAAATAAATGTTTAAAAATTAAGCACTATTTAATGTTTTGCTTCAACAGATAGCATCGATATTTTCTGATTTTATCTCGCAGTATCTTCCTCCCCTTACTCATAAGGGAATCAATAAAAAATAGAAATTGGCATATTCCTTGCTGTAACCTGGGAAGGGTATTAACAAATTTTAAAATGTACTTTTAGATGTGCCTTAACTGGGAGCCGTTTTAATTAACTATGAAAACAAGAATAGAAAAATTTAATAAATGTCACCCTGAGTCTCTCGAAGGGCGGCTTCCTCTTTTTTTAGTCCCTAGGAGAAAGTAATGAAATCAAAACTTCTAACTCTTACGCTGTTGGCCCTATTAACGGCTTTCTTGCTTACAGAAACCGTATTTGCTGCTCCAGGCGGACAAATCAAACTCCCCGATAATTTGCGTTGGATCAATATCGGCGGCGGATTGCGTACCAGTTTTACAAACGTTGAAGACGCGGCTCCGAATGGAGTGGATTCTTCCAATGAATTTGAAATAGAAAACATACGTTTGTATGTCAACGCCAATATTACTAACGACATTGGATTTGAGTTCAACACGGAACGCGACGCAACAGGAGCTACGGCAGACGTTCGTGTTTTGGACGCGGTGGCTAAGTTTCGATTTAATGATCTAGCGCAAGTTTGGGCAGGTCGTTTTTTGCCTCCCAGCGACCGTTCTAATTTAAATGGGCCGTATTTTTTAAACGTTTGGGATTTTCCCTTTGTGCAAGCGTATCCTGCAATATTTGCGGGCCGCGACGACGGCGTCTCCCTTTGGGGAATCACCAATGACAAACGGTTCAAGTATCAAATTGGCGTATTCGACGGCACTAATGGATCGACCACTTCCAATCAGGAAGACAACATGCTCTATGCGGGACGGTTGACTTATAACTTTTGGGACCCAGAGCCAGCAATTTATTACAACCAAAGTACTTATTACGGCGACATTGATGTTTTAGCGATTGGTTTTGCCGGAATGGTTCAACAAGATGGGGCAGGTACCGTAGCAGTATCCGGCGATTATGCGGCGTGGAACGTTGATTTCTTGATGGAGAAGAAATTGAGCTCAAAAGGTGTGGTTACTGTTGAGGCGGCTTATTACGATTACGATTTAGATAATCTAGGTTCTATAGATTCCAGAAGTTTGACGGAAGGCGAAAGTTGGCTTGTCCTTGCTAGTTATTTGTTTCCGCAGAAAGTGGGCTGGGGACAAGTTCAACCGGTTCTCCGATATCAAGAATTGGACCGGACTGCTGGCGGAAATCATGATCGATACGATGTAGGATTGAACTACATTATATCCGGTCACAACGCTAAATTCTCCGCTATTTATTCGAAAGACGACGATCCTTCTTTAGGAATCAATAATGTAGATCGTTTTAAATTAGGTCTCCAACTTCAACTTTTTTAATTTAACAATAAATGAAATTTGGGAGAAATAAGATGTATTACTCTAATACAAAAATAAAAAGGACTTTGTCTGTATTTATTCTTAGCTTGATGTTTTTATTCGCTCCTTTAGCGCAAGCAGAGAAGGATACTATCAAGGTAGGCGTTCTGCATTCGCTTTCCGGCACAATGGCGATCAGCGAAACTTCGTTGAAAGATGTCGCTTTAATGGCGATAGAAGAAATCAACGCCAAAGGTGGCGTGTTGGGCAAAAAGCTGGAACCCGTTGTGGTAGACCCCGCTTCAGATTGGCCGTTGTTTGCGGAAAAGGCGAGAGAGCTCATTCAAAAGCATAAGGTAGCTGTCACTTTTGGTTGCTGGACATCCGTTTCACGAAAGTCGGTGTTACCTGTATATGAGGAATTAAACAGTCTGTTGTTTTATCCGGTTCAATACGAAGGCGAAGAATCTTCTTATAACGTTTTTTATACCGGAGCGGCGCCAAACCAACAAGCGATTCCCGCAGTGGAATATTTGATGAGCGAGGACGGCGGCGGAGCAAAGCGTTTCATCTTGTTA
Source organism: uncultured bacterium (assembly GCA_963932495.1). Taxonomy (GTDB): domain Bacteria; phylum Nitrospinota; class Nitrospinia; order Nitrospinales; family JAJDAT01; genus JAJDAT01. The sequence continues at coordinate 2,331 of CAWVUN010000082.1, read as the reverse complement.
GGAACGGATTACGTTTATCCACGAACTACTAATAAAATCCTTCAGTACTTTCTCAAGTCCAAAGGTGTTTCATCTAAAGATATTATGGAAATCTACACGCCATTTGGTCACAGTGATTATCAAACCATCGTAGCAAAGATTAAGAAGTTTGCGGCAGGAAAACAAACCGCAGTTATATCGACTGTCAATGGAGATTCGAACGTTCCGTTTTATAAAGAGCTGGCAAACCAAGGACTCAAAGCGGAAGACATTCCTGTTGTCGCGTTTTCGGTTGGCGAAGAGGAATTGAGAGGTATCGATACCAAGCCGTTAGTGGGGCATCTCGCAGCATGGAACTATTTTATGTCTGTAGAAACTCCAGAAAATAAAGCGTTCATTAAGAAATGGAACACCTATGTCAAAAAACATAAATTACCCGGCGGTAAAAAACGCGTCACCAACGATCCTATGGAAGCAACTTATATAGGAATCAATATGTGGGCGCAAGCTGTTCAGCAAGCGGGTACCACCGATGTGGACGCGGTGCGTCAGGCTATCGGACACCAAACCTTTAAAGGGCCTTCGGGTTTTGACATAACTATGGACGCAAAGAATCATCACCTCCATAAACCGGTTTTGATTGGCGAGATTCAAGAAGACGGTCAGTTTGAAGTTGTATGGAAAACCGACGGCCCTATTCGGGCGGAAGCATGGAGTCCGTTTATTCCAGACAGTTCTAAGAAGGTTGCCGATTGGACTTACCCTTGGATGTGCGGTAACTGCATCAAAGCGAAGTTTAATAGTAATTAGTTTTCTATAAAATTGGTGCCCTGTGCGACAAATACGTTTCAGGCATTGAGTGATCAAGGAACTAGAATTTAAAAGCTCCCTTTTAGCGTCATCCCGAGCTTGTCGAGGGGTCTTGGTTTTCATATAGGTTATATCGCTTGTTCCTTAGAAGCCCGTCGAAGGGCTACTACCTTAATTCCCTCGGTCCCCAAAACTTGTCTGGCTTCTCCAAGGTTAAGATTTTTGGGATTGGGGAGGGGTGTTATTAGAAAAGGCGGTGGGCCTCTTCGGCAAGCTCAGGGCTGGCTCCGAAAGGTACAGAAGGAGAAAGAGAAGAGATAGTAGCGATGTAAAGTTTTGCGTTAAGTGTAAACGCAAGCTCGCTGTCATCTTGGAGGAACCGTTTTTTTCTTAAAGAATTATGTAAAAAAAATTTTTGTAATTTGTATCACTTCATGGTGTCGGCTTATCTTTCCGTCATTCTAGAGGATCGAAGCGACGAAGGATCTAGGTAGTAAAAAGTGAACTGAAAAGAAAGTAAACCGCAAAGACGCCAATAACGCAAAGAAGTGCAGAAAAAGAAGAGTTAAAAAAATGTCACACTGATCTATGTCATCCTGAGCTAGTCGAAGGACGAAGTGCGGCCACCTGAAGGGTAACCCTATCAATCGGAAAGATCTATAAGCGCGAATGAATCACCCTTCATCGAACTCCGTATCAGCGACTAAAATAAATTCAATCGATGCTGTCCTCAATAGTTTTTGGTTAATGTTAGTTGGAAAAAGAACTCAGCAAATTGAGTCTCTCTCGGGTGTCAACCTTAAGCGAGTTCCTTTTTCATGAGTAAACTATCGAACGTTTTCAAGTACTCTTTTAATAAAGGCGTTATGACCTTCATCGTCTTTCTGTTGGCATTCTTATTTTGCCTACCTATTGGAGAAGCAAATGATTTTGAATCGAAGGTTAAAGGACTGGCAGAGAAAAGCCGCACCAAATTAAAAAAGGCTGTCATCGCTCTAGGCGACCTGGGAGACGCTAAAGCTCTTCCTATTTTAGAAGCCCTTAAAGAGAAACAACTACGAGTCACTAAAGATAAACAACTCTTAATCCTAGACGAATCTGGAGAAAATGGCCTAGGTGCTCTTAGTGGCAAAGTAGTCGATATAAGCAAACTCTCCTTAAAAAAACCTCGCGTCAATAACTCGATTCGAAGAGTCATTGCAGTATCGATAGCAAAACTAAAACTTGGCGCTGAAAATTCCGATATTCGGTTGTCGGCGGCGCAAGAGCTTTTGAAACGACCCTCTGATAGCGTCATTGACTTGATCGAAAAAGCTCTAGCCAGCGAAAAGAACGACACCGTTCGCAAAACCCTTTCGTTGGTGTTAGCGAAACTCTATTTGAATAGCGACGATAAAGATAAACGGGTGACGTCGCTAAAAACCTTACAAGAATACGGCGACACTAGTCAAATGCTGGAATTGGAAGCTTTGCTAGAAAAAGACGAAAAGGGAGACTATTTAGAAAGCGATGCCGAAATCCGCAAACTAGCCGGTAAAGCCA
>CAWVUN010000081.1:0-7306 GCA_963932495.1 uncultured bacterium | reverse complement strand
TTCGTTTTTAATATTTTTTTCAGAAAAAAAAGCTGGGATTTGCCATTGTCTACATAAATCCTCAACAAACTTGGCATCTCTATGGGACTCTTCACCTCTAGCTAAATGATTGAAATGAGCTACTGACAGATTTATTCGAAGGTCTTTAGATAAAACCTTAAGAATGGACAATAAGGCTACTGAATCGCTCCCTCCAGATAAAGCAATTAAAACTTTATCTCCAGGAGTTATCATTCGTCGTGAATAAATAATGTTTTTAATTTTCTTAAGTAAAGATTCCATTAAAATAGAATGTCTTGAATAAGAAAGTTAATAAAAATCGAGGAGATAAACTTTGATGTGATAGTGAGGGGATATGGAAATATGAGAGTCAAAGTTGTTCTAAAAGATTTTTTTTCCTCTTCTCATATTCTGCTTTGGAAATGATGTTTCTTTTTTTTAATATTTTTATATACTCTAGTCGTTTTTTTAACGATTCCATTTCGGTAGAACTTTGATTAGATATAGACCTCATGCGTTTTTTAGATCGTTTAGCCCTTTTTTTTTCTGAATTATTTTTTCTTTTTAAAGTTGATCTTTCAGGTAAACGGGCTGTTTGAGCAACTTTACTTGTTTGTTTTGATTTTATTCTCTTTGATAAACCAAAGAGATAAACTTCGACAAAAGCAGAATCTTTTAATTTTTCAACCCACCTTTTATATTTTTTTTCAACTTGTTTGGAAAATATTTTGTTTTCAATTTCTGGAAGTACTTCTTTGAAAGACTTATACCTTTGAGGATAAACTTTGTCAACTTTGATAATATGAAGCCCGTAAGCAGTTTCTACTATTGGACTGATCTGTCCTTGTTTCAGTTTGAATGCAGCATCTTCAAACTCTTTTAGCATCTTTCCTCGTTCTAAAATTCCTAAATCTCCACCAGAAGAAGCTGAAATATCTTCAGAGTATTTTTTAGCAACGCTTATAAATAATTTACCAGAACGCAATTCCGTAACTGCTTCTTTTGCTTTTGTTTGTTTTATTTCTTTGTCAAAGCTGGTGATATTTTCGCCAAAAATAAATAAAATGTGTCTTACGTGAATTTTAGCTGGAGTGAGGAAATCTTTTCTATGTTTTTTATAATATTCCTTACTTGTTTTCTCGCTTATTTTGGCGAAATTTCTTAAATGATTATTTCTTACTTTGGAAATGACTATTTGATCTTTAATTTTTTTCTTATATTGCTTAAGAGTAATCCCCTCTTTTTCTAGCATTTTAATAAATATATCGTCTGGAACATTGTTGGTTTTTTTGATTTCATTTACTGCATCTTCAACATTACTATCCCCTATATTAATATTTAGTCTTTTTCCTTCTTGAATTAATAATTTCTCTTCTAAAATTAAATCTAATTCTTCTTTTTTTAATTCTTTATCAGGGCGGGGTTTAGTGTTTTCTTGTGATTGTTCAATTGTAATTAACCGGGCTCGGTCTTCAACTTCGCTGAGAGTAATTATACTATCGTTGACCTTAGCTACAACCCTGTCAAAAGTTTTGGCAAAACCAGATAGTGGAAGAGCAAAGAAAATAATTGCTGCAGATAATGTGAAGCCTAAAGAAAGTTTATTTAATTTTTTCAATTGCATCATAATTCATTTTGATAATGGCTTTATTTTTTAAGTCAACTGCCCATGTTTGAAATGCTTCTTCTTGCTTTTTCCTTAACAATTTTGCTTGGATAAAGTTTCTAGATTCCTTAAAACTCATTTTACGAGTCTTTTTTTTATCGACTACCTTTAAGATATGATAACCGTATGGCGTTCTAATAACGTCGCTGGTTTCGTATACTTTTAAATTAAAAACTCCGTCAAATTCCGCAGGCATTTGTCCTTTTTCAAAATAACCTAAATTTCCGCCCTCTACCCTTTCAGGACCTAGAGAATGTTTAATTGCTATTTCTCCAAAATTTGCTTTTCCTGATCGAATCTTATTAAGTAATTTTCTTGCTTCCTCTTCTGTCGCTACGATAATATGGAGAGCTTGTACCTGATCCCCTTTTTGAAATTCTTCTGGATTTTCTGTAAAATACTTCTTAGCTAATTCCTCACTAACACTAACTTTACTATTGACTTGTTCGTTAATCAAATTTTTAACTATCAGAGAATCTCTTAATTTTTCTTCCCATTCTTCTTGGCTAATATTTTGAACTTTAAAAGCTTGTTGATATGAGTCGTCTAAATAATCTGATTTGATGATTTCTTTGGTGTGTTTGAGCTCTTTAGCATTAAGCTCTGTCTTATTTTTTTTAGCTTCTTGTCTGAAAAGAATGTTTTGAATCATCCCATTCAAAGTTTTTAGCTTTAAAAATAAAATTTCATTTTTTGGCAGGTCTTCCTTATCTTCAATTCTATATTGACGACTAGTGAGATTGAGCGCTCTCTTAAAGTTTACTGTTCTTAGCTTTTCCCCATTAATTATGGCGATCACATCAGGATTGAAATTATTTTTCGATACAGCTTCTTCTTTTCCGCAAGAAGCTTCTAGAATAAGAATCAATATAAAAAATAAAGCTAAGAGGTCTTTAGACTTTTTATTTTGCACCGCAGGCTTTTCCTAGTCTCAATAAATATTCCTTTACTAGCCTTATATCCTCTTTCCACCCTTTTTGAGGAGATAATATTTTTAATCTGTAGTCGGAGTCAAATTTAAAGTTCTTATCTAATATATTGACAATGGCCTCGGGTGGTATTGTGTTGTTTTTGCCGACATTTAAATAAAACCAGCCAGCTTTCAGTTCAGCCTTTAGAATATTTAACTTTTGGCAAAGAATTTTGACTTCTAGAAGTTTTAGCAATTTTTCTACAGGCTCAGGGAAAGCTCCGAATCGATCAGTTAATTCTTCTTCCAAATCTGTAGCTGCTTGCAAATCGTTGATTAAATAAAGTCTTCGATAAAATTCAAGCCTTTGATTTAAATCGGATATATAATATTTTGGTATAAATCCTTTAATCTTAAAGTCTATTTCCGATTCTCTATGAGCTTCAATTTTTTCACCTCGTAATTCTTTAACTGTATCTTCGATCAATTTGCAATATAAATCAAAGCCGATGGTGTTTACGTGTCCAGACTGTTGATTGCCAAGCATATTACCAGCACCTCGGATTTCGAGGTCTCTAGAGGCCAATTGAAACCCGGCTCCAAGTTCGGTTAGTTCCTCAATTGCAGATAGGCGTTTCCGGGCTTCTTGAGTAATCGCCATAAATCCAGGAATTAAAAGATAAGCGTAAGCTTGGTTTTTATATCGTCCAACACGCCCTCGAAGCTGATAAAGTTGTCCCAGTCCAAATTGATCCGCTCGATTGATAATAATAGTGTTTGCGCTCTGAATATCAATCCCATTTTCTACGATAGTGGTACATAAAAGTACATCAATGTCTTTATCCACGAATCGCTTCATCATCTTCTCAAGTTCTTTTTCCGGTAACCGACCATGGGCAATTCCTAACCGAAGATTTGGGAATATTCTTAACAACATTTCCGCAACGGAATTGATACTAAAAATTTTATTATGAATAAAATAAACCTGCCCGCCTCTTTCTAATTCGCGCGTAATAGCCTCTCGAATTACATTTTCTTCAAACTTTCTAATATAGGTTTTGATAGCAAGTCTATCTTCAGGAGGTGTTTCAATGACGCTTAAGTCGCGAACTCCCATTAAAGAGAAATAAAGCGTTCTTGGAATTGGCGTAGCCGTTAATGTCAAAATATCCACCGATGCACGTAATTTTTTAAGTTTTTCTTTTTGCCTAACGCCAAATCTCTGCTCTTCGTCGATTATAATGAGGCCTAAGTCCGGAAACTGGACCTTTTCACTTAATATTTTATGAGTCCCGATAAGAATATCAACTTGTTTACCTTTTAGTTTATCAAGAATCTCTTTTTGTTCTTTTGTGGAGCGAAAACGACTTATCATTTCAATATTTACGGGGTGAGCCTTAAACCGCTCTCTAAAGGTATTGTAATGTTGTTGAGCTAGTAATGTAGTAGGTGCTAAAACAGCAACTTGATTGCCATCCATAGCAACTTTGAATGCGGCTCTCATCGCAACTTCAGTTTTTCCAAAGCCAACGTCGCCGCAAATAAGACGGTCCATGGGTTTTTCTTTACTTAAATCCTCATAAACATCTTCAATCGCTTTCATTTGGTCATCGGTTTCAACAAATTCGAATGAATCTCCAAACTCTTGCAATAATATAGGGTTGCTTTCGAATGATTTTCCACTAGCTAATTGTCTTTTCGCATATAGCTTTAAAAGATCCTCAGCCATTTCACGAATGGATTCTTTGATTTTATTTTTTTGTTTTTTCCAGGAAACCCCTCCCAACTTATCAAGAGGTGGCGGAGACTCTGTCGTTCCTACATATTTTTGAATGAAAGCTAATCCATCCATTGGAAGGTATAGTTTTTCGTTTCCTCCATAGAGGATATCTAAAAATTCTCCGCCTCCGATTCCAGTCTCTAATTCTTTGGTGCCTAGATAACGGCCAATTCCATAATCTATATGCACTAAATAGTCTCCAGGCTTTAGGTCTTTAAAGCCTCTCTGGAAACTCAATGATTTAGGTTTTCTTCGATACTTGTGTTTGTGAGTTCTTCCAAAAATTTCGTGTTCTGCTATAAAAACGGTGTTAGAGTCCGGAAGAATAAACCCATTACCAATACTTCCAATATCGACTCCAGCATCCAAGTCATATTGTTCTAATAGTTGTCGAGAGCGCGTTGCATGACTTTTTGTAGGTGCTACAATTTGAACTTTAGATCCTTCTTCTATATATTTCTTAGCCCATTCGGCAAATTGTTCAAATTTACCCGTTAATGGTGGTATTGAACGGATGTTCAATTGATTGTCTTGATCATCCTCGGATGAAAAACTCAACATTCTTAAATTTAATATTTTTCTCTTTGAGATCTTTTCTCTAAATTCATCAGAGCTAATGTAAAGAGAATCTATGGGGGGTATTAGGTCCCCATTCTCCATCCCTCTTCCATATTCCAGTTCAGTCAAATCGAGCCTATTATCGGTTTTACCTTGGCAGTCTTCGGGTTCGTCGATCACAATCAACGTTTCTGGAGGAAAATAATCAAGAAGAGTATTTTTCTCTGTATAAAAGAAAGGGGAGAATACTTCCATTCCTGGAAACCTTCCTAAGTTTTCAAACTTCTCTTTAATTTCCGTAACTCGAGAGGATGGTATTTCGGTTGCTTTAGCCCGCTTAGATATTCTTTCAAACCCCTTTTCAATTAGATCCGGAGTTAAACAAAGTTCTCGGACTGGAATGACATTTAGCGATTCAATTTCGCGCAACGTTGTTTGAGACTCTATATCGAAAACACGAATAGACTCGACTTCGTCGCCAAAAAACTCAATTCTTACAGGATCTTTCATAGAAGGAATAAAGATATCTAAAATATCGCCTCGAGAGCTAAAGTGCCCTCTTTCTTCGACCATTCCAAACCGGGCATATCCACAATCAATTAAACAAGCTTCTATCAGTTCGCGGTCACTATTGTCTCCATTCAAAATTGAGAACGACGCCTTTTTTAAATTATCTTTTGGAAATACGTACTGGAGAGCCGCTTCTATAGGAGCTACAACAAAGGGAGAGCCACCGTCTAATAACTCTTTAAGAACTCCTATGCGCTCACCGCTCACCTCTTTCGAAGGAGATAAGGGTTCATAAGGCAAGAATTCCCATGAAGGGAAGAATTCGGCAGAACGCTTTACCTTTTCATGACGATCAAAGTATCGGATTTCGCCCAAAAGCATCTCAGCACTATTTTGATCAGGAGATAGAACTAGAATAGGAATTTTAAGGCGTTTTTTAATTAGGCTAAGAAAAAAAGCTTTAGAAGCTCCTTTAAATCCAGTCAAACTCTCGTTTAAATCAGGAGATTGAGCCATTTCTACAATCAACTCCAGTTTTTCTGCAAAAGAATTGACTTCAGTTTGGCTTGGGGATGGGATTAGGTTCATTTAGTATCTAAAATCAAGATGTCGGGAGTGAATTAAAGGATCTAGAAAAAGATGAAGGGTCTTAATGTACTAAGACTTTTTAATGCCTTTTGGCAAAAGATGTTCCCACTTGGGAGGTGCTTTGGGTTTATAATTTACGCACATAGCAAAGGTTGGACCGTCGTACATGTTTAGTTTAAACCATCCTCCTCCAAATTTCTCTTTAAAATAACATTCCACGTCTTCATAAAAGGTTTCGAATTCTTCTAAAGTGAATTTAGATATTTCATAAAACTGGACGCTCACACCTTCATAAGTTCCTACTAATAAATTGAAATGCAAGTTCGGGTATATTTCTCGAAAACGAGCGTCGACTTCTTCAGGTGTCGGGTTGCGTTTTAAATCTCTTTTTAATTTGGGTTTATAGTAATCGCGCAACTCTTTTTTAACCCATTCTACCTTGCTCCAATCGTCCATAAAAATTTAGCAAACCCCTAAATAGGTGAAATTTTAAAAAAACCAGTTATTTTACTGCCTATTAGGCGTAAAATCTTGCATATTAAAGATTTATTTTTTAGCATAAAAGCCAATTTGTTACAATATTGAAACCCAAATTTTCAAATAAAACCTTTTAACGATCAAAGATTTAACTAATATGTCGTCTGTTCAAATTGGCCTGATTCAAACAGAATGTGATAGTAATGTTGAAAAAAACCTTCAACGCTCTGAATCACTCATAAAAGAAGCCGCTGATAAGGGGGCTAAAATAGTTTGCTTGCAAGAACTGTTTTATTCTCGGTACTTTTGTCAGACTGAAGATAATCAAAATTTTGCGCTAGCGGAACCACTTCCAGGCCCTATTACAGAAAAGTTCCAAAAATTGGCGGAAGCATTAAAAATTGTTTTGATCACTCCCATTTTTGAAAAAAGAGCCGAAGGGATTTATCATAATTCTGCTGCTGTTATTGACGCTGACGGTTCTTTGAACGGTATTTACCGAAAAATGCACATTCCGGACGATCCCTTTTTCTATGAAAAGTTTTATTTCACACCTGGAGATCTGGGTTATAAAACATTTACTACCCAATACGGAAAAATAGGCGTGCTTATCTGTTGGGACCAGTGGTTTCCAGAAGCGGCTCGCCTTTGTGCGCTTTCTGGAGCGCAAATCTTGTTTTACCCCACGGCAATAGGTTATCAAGAAGTAGACGCTTCATTTGCAAAAAAGCAACATGCCGCTTGGGAAACAATGCAACGCAGTCATGCAATTGCAAATGGTCTATTTGTCGCTTCCGTAAATCGTTTTGGCCAAGAG
>CAWVUN010000080.1:0-7327 GCA_963932495.1 uncultured bacterium | reverse complement strand
TGACATATCCACACTCAGAAACTTCCGTTCTCAAATGACTCACCTCTGTCAATTGGCTTTTTAAAGCACGGTGCATCCAATTTTCCATATTATGAGAGAGAAATAAACTAACATTGCCGGCGAGAGACTTTCCCTTATCTGGGCTCTTCAACAATAATTAAAGTTCTCCTGTTTGACCCTCGGAGGTTTTACAAAATTGAACAGCGACATCTCCTCCGCTAGTTGTTATTTTACACTGTTTCGTCAGACCATAGGCCCATAGACTTGCTGTTTCTGAAGTCAAAAAAACATGCGACGAAGTACATTCGGCAAAAATATATCCGGAATCAAAACTACTCGAACAAATAAAACCCAAAGAATCTTAAGGGGAGCCGAAACTACAAGCTGTCCCTATCACAAAGAAAAATAGGGGAGCAACTATCAATAACTTCAACTTTGAGGTCCGCGATGTTGCATTTTGGGAAAAAATAGTCGCTATTTCTAAAGACCGCGTAATCTTAGAAAACGATGTAGAACGTACAATAAAAGACCAGTTTTTCCGAATTAAAGTTAATAAAGATCAAAACTAAAATTCTGTCTCCAAGCTTCCACAAAAAAAATACTTTTTATCAAAACAATACTCTCCTCTAAGTTGCTTTTTTAGCATTTACATATCCAATCAGCAATTTCTACTATTTCCTTCAAAAACTAAATAACATCCATAAAATCAATTTTATTTAGACTAATTCTACAAATTAATGTAGTATAATTTGGTATAATTTATATGAATTGTACCCTTAGTTTCAAACTATAATTGAAAATATGTTATGTCTTCACCTTTGACTTTAAAGAATAAAGATCCAATAAAAAAGTTAGGGCTCTCCTTCTTGGTCGGAGTTTTCATGCTTTCGGCCTGTATATCAAATAAAATCGCTTATAAAGACAATTTGGAAGGCGACCTTAAAAAACCTAAGGGCACTAAAACCATAAAAAAAACCAATGAAAAAAAACTGAAAACAAAGACCCCTTTGGGAAGCTTGGTCGAAACTCAGCAATCCTTCCTTTATCCTGAAATCAACGAAGCGAGCTTGAGCAACGAGTTAGATCCCATCATGGATATGCCTGGAAATATAAAAAAGGTAAACGCCAGTAATTCATTTCAGCCAAACGACGATCCATCTGAGATATTACTAACCAAAAGCGATACTGAAACAAAAAAACTAAGAGAAAGAGGACCTAAGTTTAGTATTTCAGCAAAAGACGTAGATATCAAAACCATACTTTTTTCAATTTCAAAGGAAATCGATCAAAATATTTTGATCGATCCCTCCATCAAACAAAAAGTCTCTGTTGATTTAAAAAACGTCCCTCTAGCGGAAGTTTTGGAAGCCTTACTAGCACCGGTAAAACTAAAATATGTAATAGAAAAAGACTACATTAGAGTTACCGCTGCACAAATGGAAACTCGAATTTTTCATCTCAACTATATTATTTCTAAGCGGCAAGGTAGCAGTATTCTTCAATCTTCAAGTGGTTCGCAAATTTCTGCCGCTAGAATTTCTGGAAGCTCTTCCGGCTCGGACGACGCTCGAACTACCAGTAGTTTAATATCTACCGAAGAAACCGACTTATGGAACGAAATTACTACAGGCTTAAATCAATTTCTAAGCCCTGGAACACAAATTGCTGAAGCTAACCCGGCTAGCACCGCTGGAGCTGCGGCTCTTCCGGCCGCAGATACCGGAACACCAGGTGCCAGCCCCGTTAGCACCGCTCTTGGGGCCCTTGGGGGAAGAAGTTCGCCAGCAGCTCCTGACGCAGCAGATGGAGATGGAGCCGACGCGGAAGAAGGCAATGGCAAGATAGAAAATGGGTTTGTGATAGTTAACAAACAAGCAGGATTGATTATTGTCAAAGATTTACCTGAGCAATTGTTAAAGGTCGCTGAATATCTTGAAGCGATTGAGGGTTCGACTCAACGCCAAGTATATATCCAAGCTCAAATTTTAGAAGTAAACCTAAACGACGAGTATCGGCTTGGAATCGATTGGAGCACTGTTTCTCCCATTAACATTGTGCACGATGGCCTTGCCACGGATCTATCAACATCATTTATTCGAGGCGCAGCTAATTTGACTTACGGAATCAGTAACGCCAAATTAAATTTAGTGATTGACGCTCTACAAAATCAAGGTACTGTTTCTGTACTATCTAGCCCCAAAATAGCGACTCTAAATAACCAACGAGCTGTCATTAAAGTCGGAACTGAAGACGTTTTCTTCTTTCCACAAGTAATTCCCGCTACCACGACTTCGGCTTCTTCCACAACATTCCAACCTGCGACAGTTACTGTAGGCATTATTTTAGATGTATTGCCACAAATAAATCCGAACGGACAAGTTATGATGAGCATCAACACCAGCATTTCAGAAAGAACTGGGACTGCCGTTTCTCCAGATGGTATCAACCGGGTTCCTATTTTAAATGTTCGCGAAGCCAATAATGTCGTTTTATCTCAAAATGGGCAAACAATTATCATTGGTGGATTGATGCAGGATAGAAAAACCACCGGAACTAATGGCGTTCCACTTTTAGAAGATATACCTTTTGTTGGTCGCTTATTCCAAAGAGAATTAGAGACCACTCAAAAAACCGAATTGGTGATTTTATTGACTCCAGAAGTTCTGGCAGGAAAAAAGATTGACGAACGATTTCGTATGGAATCTTTGAATGCAAAAAAAATGGGAGTCCGGTTCAACTGACACTAAAATACGGCGGGAATCACAAATAGGTAAATCAATATTTTTTTAACGTTATATTTGGTCCTTTTATGTACGAAAGCTTTTACGGTTTAACAGAAAAACCCTTTAGTTTAACGCCAGATCCAAAGTTTATTTATTTAAGCAAGCAGCATCAAGGGGCATTGGATCATATGCTATATGGTATAAATCAAAAAGAAGGGTTTATGACCATTGTCGGCGACGTCGGCACTGGGAAAACTACTTTATGCCGATGCTTATTAGATAGATTAGATAATTCTGTTCAAGTTGCTTTAATTTTAAATCCCATGCTATCTGACATCGATCTTCTTAGATCTTGTCTATATGACCTACGCATAGAACCCAGTCTTTATCTAGCTCATAATCCAATTGAGGTCATACCAAGAAGCTCTGTAGAAATAGGCCATGATTTATCTGATAGAGGCCACTTAATATTACAGGAACAAAAAGTCTTAATAGATGGGCTATCCAAAAAAGAACTCGTAGACGTTTTGAACGCTTTTCTGTTAAAGCAACACGAAGAAAATAAATCAACAGTCTTAATTATTGACGAGGCGCAAAACCTCTCACTTGAAGTAATGGAACAAGTACGAATTTTGTCAAATTTAGAAACAGAGAAAGAAAAATTACTTCAAATCATTTTCGTGGGGCAACTTGAACTAACGGAAAAACTAGGCCGCCCAGAACTAAAACAATTAAATCAAAGAATTTCCATACGTTATCAAATTTCTCCTTTAGCACGAGAAGAAACGAATAACTATGTAAATCACAGAGTCATGATTGCGGGAACAAGTCCCCGTATCCGGTTTCATTCAAGAGCTCTAAAAACAATCTTTAATTACTCAAAAGGTTACCCACGACTTATAAACTTAGTCAGCGACAGAGCCTTACTTGCGGCATTTAATGCACAAACGGACTCCATCGACACCTCTCACGTGAAAGCTGGCATCAAAAGTCTTTCTGGAGGCGATACTATGGAAAACTCTTGGAATGGTATAGTCAAAGAAAATTTGAGTTTAGCATTATCCCTTTTGTTCTTTGCTGCAGGATTATCTTTTTTTATATATGGACAACCTAAAGATATTAAAATTACCGATTTAATAAACAGATCTTTTCAAGCCAAGTCAACTCCGATAGACTTAAGCAATGATCAAAGATCCCAGCAGTTAGTTCAAATGGCTGATCAGAGCAACTCCGGAGCGGCAAAAAACGAAGTCCTAACGTCTTCTCAGTCTAAAAGCATTCAAGAAGATTATAGAATACAAGTTTACGCTTTTAGCAAAAGTCAAAAGGCAAAAGATAATACAAGAATTTTAACGGCTGAAGGTTTCAAAACATACTGGAAAAAAATTATTTCATTAGAACAAACTTGGTACGTTGTTTATGTAGGTCCATTTAGCTCTATAAAAAAAGCACAAGCCAACTTAGATCGTTTAAAAACATCTGGAAGAAAACCTCTATTGCTTTCGCTTTCGAAATCTAATTAGGAATCCCCTATGAGCCTAATAGCCGACAGTCTAAAAAAAGCGCTAAAAACAAAAGAATCTTTAGGGCCTAGGGTCCCACAGTTTAATTTGATAACTCCTAAAGCAAAATTGTCGGTAAAACTTCCAGATAAAAAAGTCTTAGGACAAGTTGCTGTTATTGGAATATTGGGGATCATCTTCTCCTATCTAGTTTTTTCTGGAGCTTTTGACAAAGGAAACAATTTCACTAAACTCCCAATATTAGAGTACTTGGGTCTAAAAAATAAAAAACCACAATCCGTTCAGGAAGCAAAAGCCCCTCTTACTCTTCAATCACAAACTCTTAGTTCTGAACCTGTAAAAGAAATTAAATCGGTGGAGCCCTTTGTCCCTCCACAAACCGTTGAGGAGACAAAAAATAATACAATTGAAACTTCTGAGTCTCCGATAGAAATAGAAAAAACTATTCAAGAACAGTCCATCGCTCCACAAACACCTTTGCAAGAGACACAAACTTCAATGAAAGACCTTGAGGAAGATTCACCACAAGAAATTATACCCAATTTTAAGATAGGGTCTAATTCAGAAGCAAAATCCGTGAACAAATCTCCTCCCTTCGAAATAACAATTAAGAGACGGCCAAAAGTAACAGCCAAAAAATATCGACAAAATCGATCGTCTTCTGAATCCAGACCAAATTTAGCAATGAAACAATCCTCAACCCCAGATATTCAAAATGTAGTTATATTAAGCCCCAAAGAATTCTTGGAACAAATCTCCAGAGAAAACGGAGAAAAGTTAGCAATGGCTAATTTTTCTCCCGATGAAATGATTTTATTAAAAAACTTAGACACTGACCCACGGCCTAAAAAAACAAAACCTGAAATATTTAGGGACTCCAATTATTATTTCAACATGGGAACCTTTCACCAGGAAGCGGGAGACCATCAAGAAGCTCTGATCAATTATCAAAAGGCGGCAGAACTTGATCCTAAAAACCCCGAAATATACAACAATATAGGCTTGGTCTATAAAAAATTAAGAATGTACGACGCTTCGCTTGAGCAGTTCATGCGCGCCTTATACATAAAACCTAATTTTTCTAAGGCTTATAATAATATTGGGGTCGTATATTACAAAAAGGGCAATATAAAAGGGGCTATATTAAACTACAAAAAAGCCATTCTAGCCGAACCTGACAATCTCGAGACTTACAATAATTTGGGCACTATTTACAAAAAACAAAACTGGTTAGAAAAAGCTCAATCCGTCTACAATAAAGCTTTCAAAATTGATCCAAATCATCCTGGAATCAATTACAATTTGGGTTTGCTTTACGAAGAAATGGGCAATATGACTTCCGCAGTATATTTTTATCGGAGGTTTGTAAAAACCGGAGGCGACCAGCATCCTCAATTGGTCACTCGCGTAAAAAATCATTTAGCAACACTTGTTGGCTAATCAATTTTTCTAATTACATATCTCTTTCATTCCTTTTGTTTCAGCTCTTCCTTTCCTTGTTTAAGCTTTTCAAAAAGTTTAAAATAGGGTCAAAACTTTTTTCAATCTTTTCTCCAGATACTCATGCCACAAACCACTATAAAAACAAAGATCAAAAAGTACTTTATTGCTGGTCTACTAACAATCATTCCCACAGGGCTCACTTATTTTCTTTTTTCATTTATCAATTCCTGGCTGGACGAAACTTTAGTACCGACAATAAACATATTAATTGATAAAGCAGGCCTCGAAATGCCATTTAAGTTTTATCTACCTGGAGCGGGCTTTTTTATTTTTTTCGCTTTAATCATGGCAGCCGGTTTGTTTGCCACTAACTGGTTTGGGAAAAAGGTCGTGCGTTTTGGAGATATTATCGTAAAAAATATCCCCATTGTTCGTTCTATCTATTTATCCATTAAAAAAATAGTGGGAACAATATCGGAAACAGGAGCCCCAAAATTCCAAAAAGCTGTCGTTCTTGACTACCCAAGGGAAGGATTAAAAAGTCTTGGAATAATTTGCTGTGACGCCCATGGAGAAACCCAAAGTAAACTGGGCGGCGACTTGGTAAATGTATTTGTCCCAACAACTCCAAATCCGACATCCGGATTTACCGTTATACTTCCTAAAGAAAAAGTCATTCCTATGGATTTTCCTGTCGACCAGGGATTGAAAATGATCGTTTCGGTGGGGATGTACAATCCTGGCGTCACAGAAAAATCAAATAACGGGGACTTACAATCTAAATAAGGTAGGAAGCCTAACGGTTATTTGGGTCTTTATACTTTGATGGGTTTACCAGCTTTTCGCTGATTAATTTTACCGCCTTAGGATCCATTTGGCTTAAAACTTGAGCCGCAATTTTACTCTTCATTCGAGATATTATTGGAATACCAATTCTCTCATCCAATGCCCCTATCAAAGGCGCAGCGGCTTCCGGACGCATCGAAGAATAAATTTTTACCAAAAGGTCTAAGTTTTCTTGGTTTAAATCGTCAGATATTCCAAGTAACTCTTGCCCTATGTCGATAGCATCTTCGATTTTCTTCAAATCCTTTTTTACTTTTTTTTCCAGACCTTTAAGCTGTTGTTCTTTTAGCTTAACAGCCTCCTCACGCTTTTTTAATTCTTTAGTTTTAATCTCAATTCTCTCAATGAGCCGGAGAGTTTCTACATTAACGCTTTGCGGCCTTTGATTCAAAGAAGCGCGCGAGGCTTTTTTGCTTGCTACTTTATCTTTTGCGTTATCTTTTAGTTGAGCATGAACAACCTGTGGACCAATTTCCCATTTTGTGCCACTTTCTAGCGAAACAGAAAAATTGATAAATGAAAAACAAAAAAAACTTAGTATAAGAACTAGATATCGCAGCATTAATGCCGCCTTCTATTCCACTGCAATGAAGCTATCTCGTCCAACATAGCTGTTTCTTTTTTCACACGAGCGTCTTTCTCTTCTTTTAGTTGTCTTTCTTTCAAAATTTCCAAAGTTTTTCTATTTTGCATAGCTTCCGTTAGAACAATTTTTTTTGCGTTGGCTTTTTCCACTATCTCAGAAATAATATGACGCTGTTTTTCTTTTTGACTCTCGATACCGTCATAAAA
>CAWVUN010000079.1:0-7332 GCA_963932495.1 uncultured bacterium | reverse complement strand
GCGGCCGCTACTCCAATCACAGACAGTAGTTTTCTGTTCATGCTACCTCCTCCATTCGTTGTCCTTAATAAGGCTCTTAAGTAATAATTACAACTAATACTAATATAATAATTTTAAATTGATGAACCAGCCCTTTTATATCTAGAGAAGCATTATAACTTTTCGACACTCCAGGCAAATCAATTACCTCCTATCCTCCAATTCACTACTCAGCTTAAACACTAAATCAAAACTTCCAATCATATATAAAAATTGAACTCTCTGTCTCTGACGCTATACCACCCTTCTCGACGGTAGCGACATATATTTTTTTCTTTTTATTTTCGCCCGGAAAACTGGCAACTTGAAAAGCAGCCAAATAACCCTTCTGCTTTTTCGTCTCAGCCACCTTTTTAAACCCTTCCTCCTGAGCACTCATAATCACTAAATTGCTATTATTGACCAAAACCAGACTAGATAGCAACCCCCCCCCAAAGGTATGATTCTTAGGGATCAAAATAAATCGCTTATTGCCAAATTTTTCTAACAAAAGACGACCTCTATATCGTTCAGGCTTTCCTTGAACCTCAAGACCGGATACCTGTCTAACAACTCCAATATCTATCAAACGTGGGTCGTGCCCATAATATTCATCAGACTGTATAATCAAACTTCCCGTCGCAGAATATACTCGTAAATGATAGCCATTGTCAAGCATTAATGTTTCAATTTTGCCATCTAAATTAATATCAGATCTAGTTAACCCATAAAGAATTACCTTAACGTGTCTTCCAAAATCGGTAGCCAATGTTTTTACAGGCACATATTGTCCCTGTCTATACTTTATTACCTTTATACCACCTTCAAAAGGCTCCCGATAACCCGTAGATTGCACCAATAATTCCGCCGCAGCACCGAAGGGCCTAATTATCCTGAAATAATAATCAACATTCTCCCATTTTTTCTTTAATTTTCTACCATCTAACTCCAAAACAAAAGAACTCAAGCCTTCCAAATACTTATTTGTTACAAATATCTCGTCTTTACCATTTTCGTTAATATCACCAACGTCAACCGCCAGAAACTGATTAACATTTTTCTTAAACCCAATACTTGCAATTCGTGACAGCTGTTCACCAGCAACTTTATAAATCATGACTCTGTGAGAATCTACGACAATGATTTCTTTTTTTCCATCGCCGTTAATATCCCCAATATCAAAATCAACAATTTCAAAAGGAAATGTTTGTTTTCTTAAAAACTTAACATTGCTTTCAGATTCAAAACCGAATTGATTTTTTTGTTCTCGATTTCTTTTACGCTTGGCTTGCTCTACCTTACTTAGCCTCCCAAGCAATACCTTAGCCTGCTTAATCTCAATACCGCTATCCACCGACACCAGTCGATACTCAAGGGCAGACCGCTTTTTAATTTTATGAACTCTAGAAAATAAAACAAAATCAACCTTAGCAATCTTGCTTAACCGACTTAGCGTATCAGCCTCTGTAAGGCTTTTCCTTGAAATTTCATTTTCTAAAAGCCACAAATCTAAATCAAAAGATGGAACTTTAAAGCGTGGATTAGATTTAAATGCTTCTTCCAATCGAACATTTAAAGCATCCAATTCATTTCCAGGTTGAGCTTTCCCTTGTGTCGCGATAAGAATATTTATCTGCTTAAATCGCGCACGCACCCCATCCCCTTTCTGCGCCTTAATCAAAGGATCTGCGGGCAATGCCCTGGAAAAATTGGAACCTATTGCAACCAACTCAACCTCACCTATTCTAGTCTCCATCCTTCCTAATTTTTTCCCAGTGGTGGGGTGAACCATCTCATCCCCATATCTAAACAAACGCAATCGGTCACCTACTTTTATAGGATGGCCTTCTTTTAAATTGAGAACAATCTCACCGTCTTTTACGGCGATCACTACACCTTCAACAAAAGGGAATTTTTCTTCAACTTGCTTTACAACACGCTTAATAGCCTTTTCCGATTGATCCGCAAAACATATAAACGGCACTGTAAATAAGGCTAAAATTAAAATGAGTGTTCGAAAAATTATCATTATAAATAATATAACCTAGATTATTCCTTGCATAAGTAAACAAATTTTTAATTATTTTAACAAATTTAAATAAAATTACATTATTTTTATTTTTTAATTATATAGAATCTGAACTGTAGCCTGATCGCCCTCTTTCATTTCAGAATCGTCTTTTGGGAAAACCATTAATCCGTCTGCAGATACCATGGATTTCAAGATCCCCGACCCTTGTTCATCATTTGGAGTTACAGTTGTTTCTCCATTTTCAGTTCCTAAGCGACAACTTAAAAAGTGAAGACGACCAGCCTTTTTAGTTGTCGTCTTTGTTAATTTAGCCTGAATGGTTTTGGCTAACAAATTCGAACATCCAAGAATCTTTTTTATAGCAGGTCGGGCGAATTGTTCGAATGAAACAAAAGAAGAAACAGGGTTACCCGGTAGTCCAAATATAGGTTTCCCACTGATTTCACCAAACGCCAATGGCTTTCCTGGTTTCATCGCTACCTTCCAAAAGGCCATTTCATGGCCTAATTTTTTTAGACTTGCCTTAACTAAGTCATAATCACCAACAGAAACGCCTCCCGAAGAAACCACAATATCGCATTTAATAGCAGTTTCGAATTTTTCCAGTAAATCCTTCTCTATATCAGGAGCTATTCCTAAATAAATAGGAACCCCCCCCGCAGAGCGGATTTGAGCGGCCAACATATATCCATTACTATTATATATGCAAGAACCTGTCGGGGTTTCATCTAAATCTTTAATTTCATCACCTGTCGAAATAATAGCAACTGATGGACGTTGGCTCACGTATACCTGCGATCTACCAACAACAGCCATCATCCCTATGTGAGCCGGCTCGATAACACATCCTTTCGAAATCACAACTTCTCCCGACTCAACATCTTCTCCCGCCAGTCGAATATTTTCCCCGACGTCCGCTTTATCATTAACTAATATGCGGTCTCCCTTTTTTTCCGTATCCTCCTGCATTAATACCGCATCTGCGCCAGACGGTATTGGAGCTCCCGTCATGATCCGTGACGCATGACCAGGCTTAACGTCTATTGAACCTAGAGAACCTGCGGCAATTTCATCAGAAATAATTAATTCGACAGGACTCTCAGAAGTAGCGCTTTGTATATCGGAAGCAATCAAAGCATAGCCATCCATCGCTGAATTATCTAAAGGAGGATTGGGGCGTCGCGCAATAATATCTTCGCAAAGTACTCGTCCCAGTGCTTGATCAATAGGAACCTTTTCAATTCCTTTGAAATGAATTTTGGAAAGAATAATTTCCAAGGCTTCGCTAACTTCTATCATCTCTAGCACCTTTCTAAAATATGGCTTAATTATATTTATTAAATGATTCAGATAAGATGGGCCAACTCATATTTAATTAAGAAACGCTCTTAAATCGACTTCAATTCGCGTTTCAACCGAGCGGCCTCATATTCTTCAGGATGATTAACGTTTGAAAAACTCAATCGTTGATCTTCCAGAACGGCAACATGTTGAAAAGGCAATTCTCTAATAATTCTTGATAGAGATAATTCTCGACTCGACATAGCTTGAAATAACGGAAAAATAAATTTTGGTTCATAGACTGCGCACATGGGTTCAAAACCCAGTCGACCTTTTTTTACGAAACAAGTGCCATATTTCAAAGGATTTCTATTAGAAATGAGACGAGAAAATATTTCCTCATCTAACAGTGGCAAATCGCAAGCAGTTATCAAAAAAGCCTTATCCGGAAACCGACTCATCAAAGTAGCTAACCCTCCTACTGGCCCCAAACCTGTATGCTCGTCATCGATCCGTTCGCATTGGAGAACTTCAGGCAATCCATCCATTTCTAAGTTCGACCGGGAAGACAAAACAACTTTTTCACAAAATTGAGATAAAATCTTTGTCATTCTTTGCGGCTCAGTTATTCCATCATATGACAATGAAAACTTTGGGCGACCCTCCATTCGGCTACTTTGTCCTCCAACAAAAACCGCACCATACATTTCGCTAGCACAGCTTTGGAAATGCTTTTTGACAAAATCATAAATCGACTCAACATTATCTCGATGGAAAGCAGGTAGCTCGGAATTTATCGAATCCGGAATATTACCTTGATGAATTATCGCTTTTATATTCTTTGTCTCAGGAGATATCGGAAGCTCCCCATTTTTATCTAAGAATACGATTTTATTAAAGGGCGACTGCTTATACCCCTCAATCAAAATGCAATCGCATTGCTCTAAGGCATGAGATATGGTGACCTGTTTAAAGTTATCGTCTCCGATGATAGCAAAATGCATTGGATCATTAATAGCTACCACTTCCGCACCAGCTTCAGCGCATTTATGTGTATCTTTACCTTCCTTATCCATTATAAAACGATGAGAATCGTGCTTGTAATAGCCCACGCGATCTCCATCATTATTAAACTTTTTTATTAATTTAGATATTAAGGTAGTTTTCCCAACCCCAGAAAAACCACCAAAACATAAAAATGGGGTTTTAAACTTCGCCCAATAATTGTCCATATGGGATCCAATACAATGAATTAATTAAAATAAAATTAGAAATTTAACGTCTGACATTTAAATACAGGTTTTGAAAAAAACAAGTGTTGTGGAATTCTCTAAATTATTTCTGAAAGCTTAGATTCTGTCAAATTCCTTACAACAATGCTACAAAACTGAAAACGGCAATAGCTTTTTATGTAAAAAGTCTAAAAAAATACAACATCTCACGTTTTTTAAAAAAAGATCTGTAACCTCTGGCACTCGTTTCTAGATATTCTAGACTTTACCCCAAAGTTCATTTTTTTCATCATCATTTAGAGCCATTGCCCCAAACCGGCTTTTTTCGTAAACTAAAATAGTGTCCGTTACCACCCGTTGATCTCCAAGATTTCTTATCATAAAAATTAAGAGTCACTCCACGCCATGAAAACCGACTATTTGGGCGAAATTTCTGACCGTCTTTTGAAAATTCGACTCTCATCACAACATCGCTATTTTCTTTTATTTTTCAAACTTCTCCCAATGTTACTTTTTTGGAAAATCCAGAAAGCGGATGGGAGTTTGCTCCTATAGAAAAAAGACCCAATTCAACTCTAGGAAAACTTACAAAAATAACGACTGTCAAAGCTAGACTGCCTAAAACCTGACTTCCCGCTTTACGAACCATTAGGTTATATAAAATCAAAACCCAACATAACACCAAGTAAAAAACTAAAAAC
Organism: uncultured bacterium; assembly: GCA_963932495.1. Classification (GTDB taxonomy): domain Bacteria; phylum Nitrospinota; class Nitrospinia; order Nitrospinales; family JAJDAT01; genus JAJDAT01. The sequence goes on along the minus strand of CAWVUN010000079.1, from coordinate 2,068 downwards.
AGAAATCCAAAAAATAGACCTTGAGCACATATTACTCCTATCAATAGATATAATATAGCCATAAGGACAATCATTCAATTCAGCTTTAAATATCAGTTTAAAAAATAAAACTAAGACTATAAATGAAACTAAAATACCTAGAATTGGAAGATCACCTATCTAATAGAATAAAATAAAAAATGCCAATCAAACTTACAAATAAATAATGTCGTTGGCAAATCGATAGGAATACGTCCTGCAGATTCAAAATAAACAAGCGGTCAAAGCAAAATACAACCCGATAAAAATCAACCCTGGAAATACTTCGCTAAAACTTAAACAAGCAATTCCAAAGGCTGAAAAAAAAATAATTTAAGAAGATAAAACAGGGTCTCAAATACATAAAAGATCGCTTAATTTTATAATAGAACCGTAGTTTAAAAACATTTCAAGATCAAAAACTCATCCGCAAACTATGATGAATCACAAAATAACGAGAAACAATTTTAATGAGTAATACTTCTACAAATTTAACCGTTTGACAATCATTGTCCTATTCTTTAGAATTTTTATCTACCCCTGTTTGCCAACCAGAATGGCCTTTGCCCTGGCAACACATTATCCAAATCAAATAAGGAGAACCTATGCGATTATTGCGCCGCTTTACTTTTGTTCTATTTACTTTAATGATAAGCGCGACCCAGGTCCAGGCTAATCAAATTGCCGTATTGGACACAACTTTGGGAACTATTAAGCTTGAGTTTTTTAAGGACAAAGCTCCAGGCCACGTCAAAAACTTTATAAAGCTTTCCAAATCAGGGTTTTACGACGGAACTGCTTTTCACAGAGTTATTCCGGGGTTTATGATTCAAGGAGGAGACCCTAACTCAAAAGAAGACGACCGTTCACAACATGGAACGGGAGGCCCTGGATATTCTATCGACGCAGAATTTAACGATATAAAACACCATAGAGGTATTCTATCTATGGCTCGTTCCACGAATCCAGATAGTGCAGGGTCTCAATTTTTTATCGTGGTAAAAGATTCTTTTTTCTTAGACAATCAATATACGGTTTTTGGTAAAGTTGTCGAAGGAATGGATGTTGCCGACCGGATTGTTGCAGTTGAAAGAGACAGGGGAGATAATCCACTTAAAAAAATAGCAATAAAATCCGTTAAAATCGAAAACAAATAAATACTAATACTGAGGAAGTCATGACTGAAGAATCAAGCGGCCAAGAAGTTGGCATTATTGAAACTAATAAAGGAACCATAGAATTAAAATTTTTTGAAGATAAAGCTCCTAATCATGTCGCAAACTTTCAAGAGCTTGCTCAAAAAGGATTTTATGACGGAACAAAGTTCCATAGGGTTATTCCAGGATTTATGATTCAAGGAGGAGACCCTAACTCAAAAGGAGACGACCGTTCACAACATGGAACGGGAGGCCCTGGATATTCTATCGACGCAGAATTTAACGATATAAAACACCATAGAGGTATTCTATCTATGGCTCGTTCCACGAATCCAGATAGTGCAGGGTCTCAATTTTTTATTATGGTAAAAGATTCTTTTTTTCTGGATGGGCAATACTCTGCTTTTGGGGAAGTAATTTCAGGAATGGAAATTGCCGACGAAATTGTTGCTTCTCAAAAAGATTCCCGCGACAATCCTATTGAGCCTATTGTTGTCAATAGCATTAAAATTGAAGTACGATAAAAAATACTCTATTTGCTATTGCCAATCCTTGATAATCAAAAGGGTTGGCTTTTAGCAAATTCAGACCACCAAAATAAAAATTTGATCTGATCTACAAGGAAAATGTTATGGAAAAAGAACTCATAGTTAAAGTTTTTGACATCGTGAAAACTCATACCCCGGAAGGCAGAACATCTGATGATGGGGAAACAGGGGGAGATAACGTCCGCAAAACAATCATAGATAATTGGGAAAGTTATGAAAAAATATCAATCTTATTTGATGGGATAGTAAAAATGTCTCGAGTATTTGTCGACGAAGCATTCGCCAAGATTTTAGAGAGTCGAACATTAGATGAAATCAATGAGAAGATCTTTTTCCCTGATGCAA